>NZ_JBQSYJ010000004.1:0-258012 GCF_052379185.1 Corynebacterium sp. AOP12-C2-36
GGTCATGACCCTGGTTCCCCCTTTGTCCGTTTGTTGGACGAAGTGTACCTCAGGGCACGGACATGAATGACCCACGTGTTCGAATGAACACCACCTAGGACTTTTGCTGCCGCGCCCCGCGCCTACCGTAGAGACCACCGACTGCGGCGACGCAGGCGCACACCACCATGACCGTGGCCATGGTCAGCAGACCGTCCTCCCCCAGCCCCACCAGCGGCGCGACGATGCCGGCGGCGAGGAACTGCCCGGCACCCAGCAGTGCCGAACCCGCCCCCGCACGCCCCGGTGTCAGGTCCATCGCCAGGGCGGTCGTGTTGCCCAGGTTCAGGCCCGTACCGATCGTCGCCACGAAGGTGAAGACGATCACCGGCACCAGCGAGTGCACCGTCAGGGCGATGACGAGCAGCCCGAGACCACCGGTGATCAGCAGGACCTGCCCGATCGCCTGCATCCGGGCGGGACCGACCAGGGCCACGACCCGGGCGTTGACCATGTTCGCCAGCACCAGTGCCACCGCGTTGCCGGCGAAGACCAGGCTGAACTGGGACGCGGTGAGCCCGAACTGCTCCTGCATCACGAAGGACGAGCCGGAGACGAAGGCGAAGAAGCCGCCGAAACCGATGGCGAAGGCCACGAGGTGCCCCATGTACGGGCCCACGCGGAACAACCCGGCCATGCGCCGGTACACCACGAGCATCGCGCCCTCGGTGCGTTTCTCCGCCGGATGGGTCTCCGGCAGGAGCACGGCAACCAGCACCTGGGCCACGGCGATGCCCGCCAGCGTCCAGAACACCGCCCGCCACCCTGCCAGGCCGGCGACCGCGCCACCGACCACGGGGGCGACGATCGGGGCGACGGAGGTGAAGATCATCATCGTCGACAGGGCCGCCGCCGCGGAGGCGCCGGACAACCGGTCGGCGATCATCGAGCGTCCCAGCGTCACCGCCGCGCCACCGGCGGCACCCTGGAAGAAGCGCACCACGATGAAGAGCCAGATGGACGGTGCCAACGCGCACACGACGGACGCCGCCAGGCCCACCACGGTGGCCGCGACCAGCAGGCGGTGGCGTCCTGCGCGGTCGGAGAGCGGCCCCACCACGAGCTGGCCGACGGCCATCCCGACCATGAAGGCGGTGATCGTCAGCTGGGTGAGGGAGGCCGTGGTCCCGAGGTCGTCGGTGATCTCGGGCAGCGACGGCAGGTACATGTCCGTACCGAAGGGACCGCCGGTGGACAACAGCGCGATGCCGGCGAGCATCGCCAGGGAGATCGTCGCAGCAGATCCCCCTGCACCCCGGGTCTGTGCCCGGGAGGAGTCGTCACGCATCACGTCGACGCAGCGTGACCGCACCGATGACGAAGACGACGAGGCAGACCACCACGAAGTAGAGCACCGAACCGTTCTGACCCCACGGCGCGTCCGCGATGTCGTTGAGGTTCACCGCCGAGCCGATGTTGTTGAACGGGAGGTACTGGGGAACCCAGTCCTTCACCTTCGGCACCATCGAGACGATGTCCTCGAGGACGAGGACCCACAGCAGCAGGACGGCCATGGCACCGGCGGTGCGGCGCACCAGGTACGCCACGCCGATCGCCAGGGCGACCGCGCCGAGCGAGTAAATCACCATCCGCAGGACGACCGTCCAGGCGTCGTCGGCGGACAGGGAGATGTTGGACAGGATCGCGTCGTCGTCGATCTGGGTGCCGGCCGCCCACCGGGTCACGAGCACGCTGATCACGGCGGACACGAGCGTGACCACCGCGGCGATCACGCCGTAGACGATGAACTTGGCCACCGGCAGCTGCCAGCGCTTCGGCACCGCCAGCACATTCGACTTGGCGGTGTTGTTGCCGTACTCGCCGGTGACCAGCAGCGCACCCTGGATCAGGAGGATCATCACCCCGAAGAGCTGCAGACCCAGCAGGGCGCTGGAGACGGTGAGCCCCTCCACGCTGGCGGCGGCGAGCTCCGCGTTGCCGTCGTCGACGGCCATGTTGTAGTTCATCGCGTTCGCCCACCCCATGAACCCGCCGAAGGCCACGGAGAAGACGACGATGAGCGCGGAGGTCCAGTAGACCGCCTTGGTGGTGCGGATCTTGATCCACTCGGCGTTGATCGTGTGTGCGAGCATTACTTCTCCCCCTCGGAGGTCGGGGTGGTCGGCAGGGCGCTGAGGTCGGGGACGCCCCCGATGCCGTCGGGCCCGTCGCCCAGGTTCGCGTGGTAGTCCACCGCGTGCCCGGTCATCCGCATGAACGCGTCCTCCAGGGAGGCGCGACGCTCGCTGAGCTCACGCAGCAGCAGACCGTAGGTGTAGGCGATGGCGCCGACCTCGTCGGGTTCGGTGTCCTCCAGGACGAGGATGTCGCGGCCGTCGTCGTCGGTGCTCTGCTCGAAGGCCACGGACTCCTCCCTGAGCGCATTCTTCATCTCCGGCAGGTGGTCGGTGCGCACCACCGTGGTCGCCGTGGAGGCGTTCTTGATGAAGTCGTGGGTGGAGGTGTCCGCCACCAGCCGGCCACGGCCGATGACCACCAGGTGGTTGGCGGTCTGCGCCATCTCACTGAGCAGGTGCGAACTGATCATGACCGTGCGACCCTCGGACGCCAGGTGACGCACGAAGTCACGGACCCACCGGATACCCTCCGGGTCCAGACCGTTGACCGGCTCGTCCAGGATCAGGACCTCCGGGTCGCCCAGCAGGGCGACGGCGAGGCCGAGGCGCTGGCCCATACCCAGGGAGAAGTTCCCGGCCTTCTTGCCGGCGACGTCGCTCAACCCGACGAGGTCGAGGACCTCGTCCACCCGCTTGCGCGAGAATCCGTTCGCCGCCGCCAGCCACCGCAGGTGGTTCGCGGCGGTGCGGTTGGGGTGCACCCACTTGGCGTCCAGCAGCGTGCCGACCTTGTGCAGCGGCTTGGCGTACTGGTCGTAGCGCATCCCGTCGATGGTGGCGGTGCCGGCGGAGGCACGGTCGAGGCCGACGATCATACGCATGGTGGTGGACTTGCCTGCACCGTTCGGCCCCAGGAATCCGGTGACGATCCCCGGCTGCACCGAAAAGTTCAGGTCGTCCACGACGGTCGCGGAACCGTACCGCTTGGTCAAGGATTCGACGTCAATCATGTCCCCCATCGTGCCATACGCCACTGACCCCGGGTGCTGACACTTCTTCGCCCCTCGAATGTAGGATGTCCTACATGCCCGTGCCGACACGAGATCCGAGTGACGGGGCCACCGATCCGGCCTCGACCGGCACGTTCACGACCCTGGACGAAGGCACCGCGATCGGGCCCGGCGGCCGTCGCCAGGACACCGACCGGTGGATGGACGACACCACCACCGACGGCCACGGCTCACGCCGGCTGAGCGTCTTCACCCCGGCGATGGAGGTCCCCCGGCGGTTCCGCCGCTTCGTCTCCACGACACCGGGCCTGCTGACCGTGGTCTCGGTGATCCTGGTCCTGGCGATCCTCGCCGCCGGCGGCGCGATGGCCGCCCAGTCGTCCAAGCAGCAGGGCTCGCTGAACACCCTGGTCAACCGGACCGAGCCGGTCTCCTTCGCCGCCCAGGAGCTGTACAACTCCCTGTCGGTCGCCGACTCGGTGGCGACCACCGGCTTCGTGGAGGACGCCGCGGGCGGCGCCGACACCGACGCGTCCTACCGCGAGGCCGTCGACATCGCCTCCCGGGCGATCATCCGCGCGGCCAACGGCATCGACGACCCGTCCACCCGCGAGATGGCGTTGATCCTGGAGATCCAGGAGAAGCTGCCGATCTACACCAGCCTGATCACCGAGTCCGGGGTGAACAACCGGCAGGCCAACCCGGTCGGTGCCGCCTACGTGACGCAGGCGAGCACGATGATGCAGGAGGAGATCCTCCCCGCCGCGGGAGAGCTGTACTCCAACACCAGTTCCGAGGTCGCCGAACAGCAGCTCGCCCTGACCAAACCCGGCTGGTTCGCCATGTCCGGCCTGGTCGCCGCGGTCCTGCTGCTGCTCGTGGCCCAGTTCTGGCTGGCCGCGCAGACCAACCGGCGGATCAACGGCGGCTACGCCGCGGCGACGGTGCTGATGACCCTGTCGCTGCTGTGGGCCGGTGGCGCGGCGCTGACCACCTGGACCGACGGCACCCGCGGGCTGGACGGCACCGCCCAGCCGTTGGAGTCGCTGACCTCGCTGCGCATCACCGTGCAGCAGACCCGAACCACCGAGGCCCTGGGCCTGGTGCAGCGCGAGTACACCGACGACACCCAGACCAACTTCTCCGACCAGGTCACCCGCCTGGACAGCGGGCTGGAGGCGCTCCGCAACACCGTCGGCGACCGGGACGTGCTCGACGAGGCGCGGGAGAACCTGCGTGCCTGGGACAACGCCCACGCGCAGATGCTGGCCCACGTCCAGCAGGGCGACTACGCCGCCGCGATCAACGCCACCATCGGCGACTCCGACACCCACCCCTACCAACAGCTGGACGAGAACCTGCGCTCGTTGATCGACGACACCCGTGACCAGTTGCGCACCTACCTCGCCGATTCCCGTGTCTCCGCCCAGCAGGTCTCCGCGCTGGTGATCCTGCTGGGCATCCTCTCTGCCCTCTGCATCATCTACGGAACCCGGCCCCGCCTCCAGGAGTACCTGTGAACACGCACCCCCGCCTCCGTACCGTCCTCACCTGCGTCGTGGCGGCCGGTTCCCTGGTGCTGGCGTCCTGTGCGACGAACGACCAGGAACTGCAGCAGTGGCCGGACGAGCCGAACCCCACGCTCGCCCTGCCCAACGGCTCGTCGCTGTCCGACAACGTCGACGACCTCTCCACGCACACCAGTGAGGAGAGCGACGACTCCTCGCGCGGCACCTACGGTTCGCTGCGTCCGGACGTTGACCCGGACACCGGGGAGGACGTCTCCCCCGCCCGGCGCGTGCCCGAGATCATCGAACGCGGCCGCCTGGTGGTGGGCGTCGCCCAGTCGCTGAACCAGGTCGGTTTCCGCGACCCGGTGACCGGCGAGCTCGCCGGTTTCGAGATCGACCTCGCCCGCGAGGTCGCCCGCGACATCTTCGACGACCCGACCAAGATCGAGTACCGCTACGTGGAGGGCAACGACCTGGAGGACGTCCTGGCCGCCGGGGCGGTGGACCTCGTGGCGCGCACGTTCACGATCACCCCGGCACGCCAGGAGCAGGTGGAGTTCTCCGTGCCGTACCTGACCACCTACCCGCGCATCCTGGCGATGCGCGACTCCGGCATCGAGGACGAGGACGACCTGGACGGCAAGACGGTCTGCGTGACACGCGACTCCACGAACCTGCAGGCACTGCGCGACGAGGTGCCGCACCGCGACATCCTGGCCACCCAGACCTGGTCGGACTGCCTGATGGCGATGCAACGCCAACAGGTCGACGCGATATACTCCGACTCCGCGATCCTCTCCGGGCTGCAGGCCCAGGACCCCTACACCGAGATCGTCGGCGACGACTCCGACGGCACGGACTACGGGATGGCCGCCGCCCTGCCGCAGCAACGTGACACCACCGGTCTGATCCGGCAGGTGAACTCCACGATGGAGCGCATCCGCGACGACGGCACCTGGGACCGGATCTACGACCGGTGGCTCGCCGGCTACCTGGGTGAGGCCGATCCGCCGCCCGCGGAGTACCGTTCCGCGGCGGAGAACCGGGAACTCAACGCGGTACGCGAGCGCGTCAGTTCAGCCAGTTCGACCGACTCGACCGACTCGACCGACTCGAACGGATCCGGAAGCGAGGACGACCAGTGACGAACTCCGACGAGCAGCGCCCGGACGACCGACCGTCCGAGGGACCCGCCACCGAGGCGACCTTCTTCGACCCCTTCGCCGACGACGATGACGAGTCCACCGACGGCGCCGCGCACAGCGGCGGCGGCAGTGACGGCGGCGCCGACACCGACGCCGACGGCGACAGCGAGCCCACCGGCGGCGAGTCGACGCAGGCCACACCTTTCGACCCCTTCGCCGACGACAGCGAGCCCACCCCGGTCCCTGAAGGCGCTGACGGCACAACCGGTACAGCCGGCACGGCCGGTGACAGCACCAACGCCACCGACCGCCAGCCCACCGTCGACTCCGGTGAACGCAGCCGCCGCGAGGCCCTGTCGACGTTCCGCCGCCGCCGCGGCACCTCCCGCGCCGGCGCGGAGGTCGCCGGCGGCATGGTCCGTCTCCCCTTCATCCCCCCGACGAACCCGCAGGACGCCGTCATCAGCGACGACGCCATCGCCAAGGCCGTCGAGGACGGGACGGACTCCCCCGTCCTGCAGCCCGGCGACATGGTCGCCGCCCAGTACGAGGTCCTCGGGCCGATCGCCCACGGTGGGCTGGGCTGGATCTACCTCGCCGTCGACCACAACGTGTCCGACCGCTGGGTCGTGCTCAAGGGGATGATGGCCACCACCACCGCGCACGAGCGTGCCGTGGCCGAGTCCGAGCGGGCCTTCCTCGCCGACATCACCCACCCCGGGATCGTGAAGATCTTCAACTTCATCGACGACCCGCGCAGTCCCGGCGGGTTCATCATCATGGAGTACGTCGGTGGGCCGTCGTTGCGCCACCGGCGCCGGCGTCAGCCGGGCAACACCCTGCCCATCGACATCGCCATCGGCTACATCCTCGAGGTCCTGCCCGCCCTGGACTACCTGCACTCCCGCGGCGTGGTCTACAACGACCTCAAGCCGGACAACATCATCATCACCGAGGACCAGGTCAAGCTCATCGACCTGGGTGCGGTGTCCGGCATCGGCGCCTTCGGCCACATCTTCGGCACCCGCGGTTTCCAGGCCCCGGAGATCTCGCGCACCGGGCCGACCATCGCCAGCGACATCTACACCGTGGGACGCACGCTGGCCAGCCTCATCGTGAAGCTGCCCGTCACCGACGGGGTGTACGACCGTGGCCTGCCCACCCCGAACGACGAGCCGCTGTTCCGCAAGTACCTGTCGTTGTACCGCCTGCTGCTGCGCGCCACGGACGAGAACCCCGAGCGCCGCTTCACCTCCGCCGGGGCGATGGCCAACCAGATCATCGGTGTGCTGCGTGAGGTCCTCGCCATCCGCGACGGACGCCAGTACCCGCACCTGGACACCCGCTTCACCGCACAGCGTTCCACCTTCGGCACCAAGCACCTGCTCTTCCGCACCGACCAGCTGATCGACGGCATCGAGCGCTCCGTGGAGGCCACCGCGCCCGAGGTCATCGCCGCGCTGCCGACCCCGCTGACCGACCCGAACGACCCCGGGGCGTCCCTGCTGTCCGCGGCGAGCCTGACCGAGCCCAGCGAGGTGCTGGACACGCTGAAGGCCGCGCAGAAGCAGCCGGACCTGTCGTCGTCGACGGAGATCCCCCTGACCATCGTGCGCGCCCAGCTGGACCTTGGCATGACCACCGAGGCGGTGCTGACCCTGCGGGGCATGGACGACCGCTTCCACCGCGACTGGCGCCACCAGTGGCTCTCCGGGGTCTCCAACCTGCTGACCAGTGACTACGTCACGGCGCAGGCCTGTTTCAACGAGGTGCTCAACACCCTGCCCGGTGAGCCCGCCCCGAAGCTGGCCCTGGCCGCCACCGACGAGCTGATGCTGCAGCACCAGGGGATGAACACCACCCGCCTGCTGGACTCCACGGTGCAGAAGGCGGCCTTGGCGTTGACCTACACGCAGGGTGCGCAGCAGTCCCCCGACTACAGCGAGGTCCCGGGCTGGACGCACCTCTCGCAGGATCCGGTGGCGCTGCGCTTCCACACCATCCGGCTCTACGGGCTGGTGTGGGCGACGAATGCCTCGACGGTGTCCGCCGCGTTCGGCCTGGCCCGCCAGCTGCACGCCGAAGGGCTTGTGGACGCCGCGGTCGCCGCGCTGGACCGCGTCCCGCAGTCCTCGCGGCACCACCGCATGGCGCGCCTGACCACGGTGCTGATGCTCATCACCGAGCAGTCCACGCTCAACGAGGCGCGTCTGCGCCGCGCGGCCCGGCGCCTGGAGATCCTGCCCACCAACGAGCCACGCATCCCCCAAGTCCGCCTGGCGGTGATGGCCTCGGCGCTGGACTGGCTACGGGCCCAGCAGGAGAAGTCGGAGGCTCCGGTGCGCGTGGCGAAGGCCCCGCTGTTCGACGTGGAGTTCACCGAGCGGGGCCTTCGTGCCGGAATCGAGCAGGGGTTGCGCGACATCGCGCGCCAGTCCCCCTTCGCCAGGCACCGCTTCCGGCTGGTCGACATGGCCAACCGGATCCGGCCGCGGACCTGGTTCTAGAGGCGCAGGCTCACCCGGGCGGCTCAGACCTGGGAGAGCTTCAGCGCGGCGCGGGCGATCGCCAGCTCCTCGTTGGTGGGAACGACCAGCACCTTGACCGCGGAGCCCTCGGTGGAGATCACCCGCGGGCCCTCCACACCTTCCTCGTTGCGGTTGCGGGCGTCGTCGATCTCGATGCCGAAGTTCTCCAGGTCGGCCATGGTGTCGCGGCGGATGCCGACGTGGTTCTCACCGACACCGGCGGTGAACACCACCGCGTCGAGGCGTCCGAGCTGCAGCATGAAGGCACCCACGTAGCGTCGCACGCGGTGGACGTAGATGTCGTAGGCCTCCTTCGCGTTCTCGTCGCCCTCGTTGATGAGCTCCTGGATCAGGCGGAAGTCGTTGGCACCGGCCAGCCCCTTCAGTCCGGAGCGCTTGTTGAACAGGGTGTCGATCTCGTCGATGGTCATCTTGCCCTCACGGTAGAGGTGGAAGATGATGCCGGCGTCGATGTCGCCGGTACGCGTACCCATGACCAGGCCCTCCAGCGGGGTCAGGCCCATGGTGGTGTCCTGGGGCACGCCGCCGCGGATCGCCGCCATGGACGCGCCGTTGCCCAGGTGCAGGGTGATCTGGTTGATGTCCGCGGCGTCCTTGCCGAGGACACCCGGGACGAGGCCGGAGACGTACTGGTGGCTGGTGCCGTGGAAGCCGTAGCGCCGGATGTGGTACTGGTCGGCGACCTCACGGTTCAGGCCGTAGCGCGAGGCGGCCTCCGGGAGGGTGTGGAAGAAGGCGGTGTCGAAGACGGCGACGTGCTCGACGTCCGGCAGCAGGGTGCGGGCGTTCTCGATGCCGTCGATGTTGGCCGGGTTGTGCAGCGGAGCCAGCGGGATGAGCGAGCGCATGTCCTCGACGATCTCGTCGTTGATCACGACGGGCTCGGAGAACTTGCTGCCGCCGTGGACCACACGGTGGCCGACCGCGGAGATGTCGAGGTCCTGGGGTCCCACGCCGAGCAGGGACATCATGCCGAAGGCACGTTCCAGGCCCACGGAGTGGCTCAGGATCGGGCGACGGTCCTCGATGGTCTGGTCTTCGGTGATGAGCTTGATGTGGCCGCGGCTCTCGCCGATCTGCTCGACCAGGCCGGAGAGGAACGGGCCGCTCTGGGCGTCGGCGTTCAGGTCGATGACCTGGAACTTGATCGACGAGGATCCGGAGTTGAGGACGAGGACGTACGTTTTGCTCGAGGTCATGGGAAGGTCCTTTCGGTTAGTTTCCGGCCTGGATTGCGGTGATGGCGACGGTGTTCACGATGTCGGGGACGGTCGCCCCGCGCGACAGGTCGTTGACCGGCTTGTTCAGTCCCTGCAGGATCGGGCCGACGGCGAGGGCGTCGGCGGTGCGCTGCACGGCCTTGTAGGTGATGTTGCCGGCGTTGAGGTCCGGGAAGACGAACACGGTGGCCTTGCCCGCCACGTCGGAGCCGGGCATCTTCTTCTGGCCGACGGACTCCACGACCGCGGCGTCGAACTGCAGCGGGCCGTCGACCTCGAGGTCGGGGTCCTGCTCCCGGGCGATCTGCACGGCCTCGGCCACGGCCTCCACGTCCTCACCCGCACCGGAGCTGCCGGTGGAGTAGGACAGCATCGCGACCTTAGCGTCGATGCCGAACTGGCTGGCGGTCTTGGCCGAGACCACGGCGATCTCGGCGAGCTGCTCGGGGGTGGGGTCCGGGTTGACCGCGCAGTCACCGAAGGCCCACAGCACCCCGTCCATGACCATGAGGAAGATCGAGGAGACGATGGAGGCGTCCGGCGCGGTCTTGATGATCTGGAAACTGGGCTTGATGGTGTGGGCGGTGGTGTGCGCCGCCCCGGAGACCATGCCGTCGGCCTTGCCGAGGTGGATCATCATGGTGGCGTAGTAGGAGATGTCCTTCATCGTCTCCCGCGCCTCGTCGATGGTCACGCCCTTGGCCTTGCGTAGTTCGGCGAACTCCTCGGCGAAACGCTCGAGGTCGTCGCCGGAGGTGGGGTCGGTCAACGTCGCGGAGCTCAGGTCGTACCCGAGTTCGTGTGCGCGTGAGGCCATGGTCGCCGGGTCGCCGAGGATCGTCAGGTCGCAGACGCGGCGGGCGAGCAGCTGGTGCGCGGCCTCGAGGATGCGGTCGTCGTCGCCCTCGGGCAGGACGATGTGCGCCTTGGCGGCGCGGGCCTGGGCAATCAGGTTGCGTTCGAAGACCTCGGGCCCGATGACCGGGGTGCCCGGCTCCGCCTGGCCGACGGTGTCCAGGGCGACGAAGGACACCGCGGTGCCCTCGGACTCCAGGGCGGACGACGACGCCTCCGGCCGGTCGAGCAGCGAGATCCCGCGCGGGACGCGCCCGGAGCGCACGAGCTGCCCGGAGACCTGCTGGAGCTGGAGGTGGTCCTGCTCGCCGCCGGCGATGAGGAAGTGGGCCACGCCTGCGGCGGCGGCCAGCCGGGAGTCGAACATGGGCTCGCCGGTGCCGACGAGGACGTCCTCGCTGTTGGTCAGGGCGGTCTCAAGGGCGGCGCTGAAGTCTGGTGCGGCGGGGCGGAGTGTCTCGAAGATGTCCGTCACCGGGCCCTGGAGGCTGGTGATCAGTTCGTCTCGGCGTCCTGCGGCGGTGGCGATCGGGCTGAGCACGGCTCGAACGGTCACGGGGTCTCCTTCACATGGTCGACGGTCCCCGGCACATCCGGTGTGTGGTGTCGCACCCCGGGTGTGGGGGATGTTCCTCCCCCATTGTGCCGTGAATCACTCAACCCGACCAACGCAATGGTGTCCGATTGATCTCAATACCCCCATTACTGTGCCTTAACCCACCCGACCCGGGGGTGAAAGCGGCGGTGCACCCGGGCTGGGGGTGTCACCTTTGTGCGTCTACGGCGATAACTACCGGGCCGGACGCCTCGGACGCGCCGGACGGCCCGGCCGCAGCGGTCGCTGCCGCCGCTGCGGCCGTCCTGCGTCGGCGGGCGAGCAGGGCGCGGCCGATCACGACCAGGCACAGCGTCACCGTCACGGCGGTGAGCAGACCCCCGGCCCACCCCAGCGAGGCGCTGACCCGGGCGCCGTTGAGCGCCACCAGCACCGCGCCGACGATGCCGCCGAGCACGTCCGGCTTGATGACCGTCACGATCCACGCCGCGATGGGTGCGCCGATCAGACCGCCGATCAGCAGGCCGAGGACGGGCTGCCAGGAGTCGTGCACCTGCTCCAGGCCGATGATGAAGCCGAGGGAGGCCGACACCGCGACGAGGAACTCGGCGGTGTTCACGGTGCCGATGATCTTGCGCGGCTCGCTACGCCCCACGCTCATCAGCGAGGAGGTGGTGACCGGCCCCCAGCCACCACCCCCGGAGGCGTCGAGGAAACCGCCGCCGAGCCCGAGGGTGACCAGGCCCAGGCGCGAACGCCGCGACCCCGAAGACACCGGTACGGTTTCGCCTGTGTCGCCGGGGTCCCCGCCCTCCGGCTTCTTCCACGGCACCAGCACGCTGCGAATCAGCACGTAGGCGCCGAGCAGCAGGAGCAGTGTGGAGACCACCGGTTCGGCCGACTCGGTGGACAGCCCGGACAGCACCGTCGCCCCGGCGAAGGCGCCGACGGCACCGGGGATGCCGAGGAAGACGACGGTGGGCCAGTGCACGTTGTTGAGCCGCCAGTGCGCCAACCCGGAGAACAGGGTCGTGCCAACCTCGGCGAAGTGCACGGCGGCGCTGGCCTGCGCCGGGGCGGTGCCGGACAGGATGAGCATCGTGGTGGCGGTGACGCCGAAGGCCATGCCCAGCGCCCCGTCCACGAGCTGGGCCATCAGGCCGGCGACGGCGAACAGCAGCAGTTTCACCGGGGTCCCTCCTCGCCTTGTACCTCCATGACGGCGTTGATCCGGGACACGACCAGGGGTGCGACGGCGGTACCCAGGGGTTCACCGAGTGAGACCGGCACGTCGAGCTCACCGAGTCGGTCGACGGCGATGTCCCAGAGCCGGCCCGGGCAGATGAACAGCGGCTCGACGGCCACGGGCTTTCCGGTACCGGCGGTGCCGCCTGTACCGGCGTCTTCCACGCAGGACGCCAGGGCGTCCGGCCCGGTCGACGGCCCGCCGGTGGCGACGCGCGCGTGCGCGGGGACGCCGAGGCGGCGTCCGACGTCCTGCGCCAGGGCCGCGACGGTGTCGTTCGCCCCGGCCACGCTGGAGCCCACGGAATAAAGGACGAGGGAAGCTGCCGTATGACGGGCGGCGATACGCACGGCGAGCAGCTCGGCGAGGTCCTCGCCGGTGCCCACTCCACCGGCCAGGTGCAGGTCCATGCCGGTTTCCCCGGTGGCCTCGGCGATCGCCTCAGGCACGTCGGTGGTCATGTGGAAGGCGGTGGTGAACAGCAGCGGGACGACGACCGCCTCGCGGTGCCCCTCGGCCGCCAGCACCCGGGTGACGGTGGTCAGCGTGGAGGGCGAGAAGTCGAGGTAGGCGGCGCGCACGACGCCGCCGGTGAGACCGGCGACGGCGTCGGCGATGTCGACGACCGCGGCGTCCGACGCCGGGTGCCGGGAGCCGTGCGCCAGGCAGATCACCGGGACGCGCGCTCCGGCCTCCCCCGCCACGGTCAGCCCTGGTTCCCCTCGGTGACCAGCCCGGCGGTGAGCGTGTCACCGGTCGACGGGTTGATCAGCAGGAAGGAGCCGACGCGGCCGCCACGGCGGTAGGCCTCGAAGGGCAGCGGCTCGGCAACGGTGACGCGCACCTCGGCGATGTCGTTGAGGGCGAGCTCGGTGCCGAGGTCGCCGTCCTCCTCGTTCTCGTCGAGGATGTGCACGCGGCTGACGATCTCGTCGACGCGGGCACGCACGGTGGCGGAACCGTAGCGCAGCAGGACGTTGCCGCGGACCTTCACCGGCGTCTCGGCGAGCTGGAAGACCAGCGCGTTGACGGAGTTCGACGGGGCCGGGACCGCGTCACCCTCCACGTCGGAGGCGATGAGGTCGCCACGGGAGATGTCGATGTCGTCGGCCAGGCGCAGGGTCACGGACTCGCCACGCTCGGCGCGGTCCTGCTCCCCGGCCGGGCCGTCGATGCCAGCCACGGTGGTGGTGCGGCCATCATGGCCGCCGACGGAGACGGTATCGCCGACGGCGACGGATCCGGACGTGAGGCGTCCTGCGTAGCCGCGGTAGTCGGTGGCGTGGTCGCGGATGACGACCTGCACCGGGAAGCGCAGACCGCGGACCTTGCCGGCATTGACGCGGGCCGGGCGGGCCTTCTCCAGGATGTCGAGCACGGTCGGGCCGCCGTACCAGGGGGTGTTCTCCGACGGGGAGACCACGTTGTCGCCGAGCAGCGCGGAGGTCGGCACCACGTCGATCTTCGGCAGGCCCAGCTCCCCGGCGAGGTCGCGGACCTCGGAGGTGATCGAGCGGAAGATGCCCTCGTCGAAGTCGACGGCGTCGATCTTGTTCACGGCGACGACCACCTGGGAGGTCTTCATCATCGCGGCCACGGTGAGGTGGCGGCGGGTCTGCTCGATCACGCCGTTGCGTGCGTCGATCAGCACGATGACCAGGTCGGACGTGGACAGTCCGGTCACGGTGTTGCGCGTGTACTGCACGTGGCCGGGGCAGTCGGCCAGGATGAAGGAGCGCTTTTCGGTGGCGAAGTAGCGGTAGGCCACGTCGATGGTAATGCCCTGCTCACGCTCGGCGCGCAGGCCGTCGACCAGCAGGGACAGGTCCGGGTTCTCCAGGCCCTTGGCGGCGGAGACGCGCTCCACCGCCTCGTACTGGTCGGCGAGGATGGACTTGGTGTCGTGCAGCAGGCGTCCGACGAAGGTGGACTTGCCGTCGTCGACGGAGCCGGCGGTGCACAGGCGCAGCGTCGGGACGGTGGAGTTGTCGACGTTCTCGGCGTCGGCGTTCTCGGCGGCGCTGTCGGCGCTCACGGGGGTGGCGGTAGCGGCGGTCATCAGAAGTAACCTTCCTTCTTGCGGTCCTCCATGGAGGACTCGGAGAGCTTGTCGTCGGCACGGGTGGCGCCACGTTCGGTGGTGGTGGACAGGCGGATCTCGTCGATGACCTCGTCGATCGTCGCCGCGTCCGACAGGACCGCGCCGGTGCAGGACATGTCACCGACGGTGCGGTAGCGCACGGTACGGGTCTCCACGGTCTCGCCCTCGGCGGGACCGCCCCACTCGCCGGCGGTCAGCCACATGCCGCCACGGGCGAAGACCTCACGGTCGTGGGAGTAGTAGATGTCGGGGATCTCGACGTCGCGGGCACGCAGGTAGTCCCAGATGTCGGCTTCCGTCCAGTTCGAGATCGGGAACACGCGGATGTTCTCGCCCGCCTGGTGGCGGCCGTTGTACAGGCCCCACAGCTCGGGACGCTGCCGGCGCGGGTTCCAGCCGCCGAAGGAGTCGCGCACGGAGAAGACCCGCTCCTTGGCGCGCGCCTTCTCCTCGTCGCGGCGGGCGCCGCCGAGCACGGCGTCGTAGCCGCGGTCCTGGATCGTCTCGACCAGCGGGACGGTCTGCAGCGGGTTACGGGTGCCGTCCGGACGCTCCTGGATCGCGCCGGAGTCGATCCAGTCCTGCACGTGCGCGACGTGCAGGGTGATGCGCGGGTCCTCGGCGACGCGGTCGCGGAACTCGATGACCTCCGGGAAGTTGTGCCCGGTGTCGACGTGCACCAGCTCGAAGGGCACCGCCGCCGGGGCGAAGGCACGCTTGGCCAGCTCCAGGACGACGACGGAGTCCTTGCCGCCGGAGAACAGCAGCGCGGGACGCTCGAACTGGCCGGCGACCTCGCGCAGGATCTCGATGGCCTCGGCCTCGAGGCTGGCCAGGTGGGGGGTCAGGGTGGAGTGTTCTGTCGCAGTAGTCACAGGTGGAGTCCGCATTCTGTCTTGGTTGAGTTGGCCCAACGGCCGGAACGGGGGTCGTCGCCGGGGGCGACCGGCATGGTGCAGGTCGCGCACCCGATGGAGGGGTAGCCCTGGCGGGTCAGCGGGTGGATGATCAGGTCGTGGGACTCGATGTAGTCCTCGACGTCCTGGTCGCTCCACGCGGCGATCGGGTTGATCTTCAGCCGGCCGGTGCGGTCCACGTCCAGGATCGGGGTGTCCTTACGCAGTTCGCTGTCGACCCGCTTCACACCGGAGATCCACGCCTCGTAGGGGTTGAGCATCCGGGCCAGCGGCTCGACCTTGCGCATCCGGCAGCAGGCCGTGGGGCTGCGCTTGTACAGGTCGCGGCCGTAGACCTCGTCCTGCTTCTTCACGGAGTAGACCGGCTCCACGGTGCGCAGCGGCAGCGTGTAGCGCTCGTCCACGTCCTTGGCCACGTCGATGGTCTCGTCGAAGTGGTAGCCGGTGTCGAGGAAGACCATCTCCGCGTCGTGGACACGGCCCTCGGCGAGTTCGGCCAGGACGGTGTCCTGCATGGACATGGTGACCGCCACCGTGCCGGTGACGTGCTCGTTGACCCAGTCGAGGATCTGCTCGGCGGTGGCGCCGTCGAGCTTGTCGTTCCACTCGTCGACGAGTGCCTGGTGGGCGGCGGTCTGCTCCTCGGTGAGGTGGGTGGTCGTCGTCGGCGCGCCCTCCGGGCTGACCTCCGGGTCCGTGAGCGCCGGAGCCTCCTGCTCTGCCCGGGTGCCGGTCACGCCGATCAGGCCGGTGAGAGTCGCGAATCCGACCTCTGGTCCTGTGTTCGTCATTCCTGCTCTTCTTCCCTGCCGTTCGCCGGTTGGTCTCTGGGGGTGTTGCCGTGCTGCCGTGTTGCTGTGTCGGGCTGTCGTCGTCACGTGTGGATCGCGGTACGACCGGCACCCAACAGACCGGTCGGTCTGCGCCATAGGGCACAAGACTAGAGCAGAGCGACCACCGGAGCAACCGGTTTTTCATGTATGGACCCAAGTATCATTTGTTGATACTGGTCAACGGCCATGCATCCCATAGACCGAGAGGTCTGCAATCGCCGTGTCCCCCACCGTCGGCCCCCCTGCCCGACGGATTCCTTTCGCCTTGAATCCAGGCTCCCCTACCGGCCGCGCGACCAGACCTCCCACAGTTGGGCGTAGCGCCCGCCGGCGGCCACGAGGTCGTCGTGGGGGCCCTGCTCCACGATGCGGCCGTCCTCCATCACCAGCACCTCGTCCGCCAGACGCGCCTGGTCCAGGCGGTGCGCCACCGTCAACGCGGTGCGCCCCTCGGTGAGCCGCCGTGCCGCGGCCTCCAGGGCCTGCGCGCCGGCCGAACCGGCCTCGGCGGTCGCCTCGTCGAGCACCACCACCCGCGGATCGCGCAGCAGCACCCGGGCCAGGGCGATCTGCTGGGCGACCACCGGGTCCGGCACCAGGCCACGGGCACCGACCACGGTGTCCAGACCGTCGGCCAACCGGCGGAACCAGTCCCCGGCCCCGACCTGCTCCAGAGCGTCGACGAGGGTGGCGTCGTCGACGCTGCCGGACTCCTCGTCCACCGCCAGGCCCAGGTCGTCGCGCAGCGTCCCGGAGAAGGTGTGCACCTCCTGCGACACCAACGCCAACCGGTCGGCACGCTCGTCGTCGGACAGGGCCGTGACAGCCACCCCGTCCACCGTGACCGCACCGGCGCTGGGCTCACGCAGCCCCGCCAGCAGGGTGGCGACGGTCGTCTTGCCCGCCCCCGAGGCACCGACCAGGGCCACCGTGCGCCCGGGTTCGATGGTGAAGTTCACGTCCTCCACCGCCCAGGAATCCGTCCCGTAGCGGAAGTCCACGCCGGACAGGCGCACCTCGCCGCGCGGCGCGGGCGCCCCGGCGTCCTGCACCGGACGCGGCGGGTCCACCGTCACGCCCACGATGCGCGCCAGGGAGGCGTAGCCGGACTGCGCCACGTCCAGCACCCGCATGATCTGCTGCAACGGGCCACGCACGCGGATGAGCATCAGCGTCGCCGCGGTCACCGCGCCCACCCCCAGCACACCGTGGTCGACCAGCACGAAGCCGAGCACGATCGCGGTGCCGAGCATCACGAGCTCGGCGACCAGCATCTTGTTCATCAGCACGACCATCACGCGGTTGGCGCTGACCGCGTTGGTCATCACCTGGCGCGAGGAGTCGGCGATGCGGTCGTGCATCTCCTCCTCCATCCGGAAGGCGCGCACCGTGGCCCGGCCGTGGATGGCCTCCAGGACGCGGCGGGCGCGCAGCCCCATCGACGCCCGCTCCGCGGCGTACAGCGCCGGAGCCCGGCGCAGGTAGGACCGGGCGGCGAACCAGTACACCGGGGACACCACCAGGATGATCAGCAGGAAACGCCAGTCCACGGTCAGAAGGCTGATCGCCGTGGCACCGATGACGAACACCGCGCCCGACAGGATCGGCAGCGCCTCCATGATCGCCGCGGACACCTGGGCCACGTCGTCGGTCGAGCGGCTGACCACGTCGCCGGTGCCGGCGTCCTCCACCTCGTGCATCGGCAGGCCCAGGGCCGTCCCCACCATCTGCTCACGCAGGTTGGCGATCAGCCGCTCGGACAGGCGGGCGAGGATGAAGTAGCCGGCCCCGTTGAACACGCCGGCGCCGACGGCCACCGCGACCATCACCGCGGCGGTGCGCCACAGGTCGCCCTCGGCCCGGGCGACATCGGAGGTCGCCGAGGCGGTGGACACGATGTCGACGATGCGCCCGAGCAGCCGCGGGATGGTGACCGTGCAGGTCGACCCGATCGCCAGCAGCACGAAGGCGAACAACGCCTGGCTGCGCGCGTGCGGCACCGTGCGCGCCTGCGCTGCGACCTCGCGACGCGCCTGCGCCCACGTGGCCAGCGGGAAGGTGCGCACCGGCTCGCCGTCGTCCCCACCGGTGTTCACCGGTGCCAGTGACGCCGCCCTCATCGCGACACCTCCGTATCTGCGTCTGCTGCTCCGGCGAGCGCGGCGACCTCGGCGACCTCGGCCGGTCCCCACTCGCGGTCCGCGGCGACGTGCCACGCCGGGGCGTCGCTGACGACGAGCACCCGGTGCGACGCGCGCGCGTCCGTACTGTCTGTACCGTCTTTACCTTCCGCGCCACCGCCGTAGAGGCGTCCGACGCGTTCGGCGATGTGCTGCTCGGTCACCGAGTCCACCGCGGTGGTCGGGTCCGACAGCACCAGCAGTTCGGGGTCCGCGGCGACCGCGCGGGCCAGGGCGACACGTTGGCGTTGCCCGCCGGACAGCCGCCTGCCGCCCTCCCCCACCGACCGGTCCGGGCCGCCCGGGATGTCGGAGCAGTCGGCGACCTCCAGGGCGGACGCTGCGACCTGCGGGTCCGGGTGGACGTTGTCGCGTACCGACCCGTCGAAGAGGTCGGCGCCGTGCGGGGCGACGACGACCCGCTGGCGCGGCAGCCGCGCCAGCTCCCCGAGCATCCCCGGCGCCACCCCGGCTGCACCGCGCACGACGGTGACGCCGGACGGCACGGCGGCGAGCACCGCCGCGGTCGTCGCGTCCGACGCCTCGTCCGGCGTGGCGAACGGCGCGTTGAGCACCTCACGCACGCGGCGTCCCGACGCCGCAGAGATCGCCACCCGGGTGGCGAAGTTGCGGCCCAGCATCGTCATCGGCATGACCACGTACTGCGACAGGCCGACCACGGTGATCAGCTGGCCCACGCTGAGCCCGTCGTGCAGGGCGATCCAGCCGGCGGTGACGCCGATGGCGACGACGTACACCGCACCGACGGACTCGGTGACCATCGTCAGGCGCGCCTCCGCGGCGTTCGCGCGCACCGTGGCGTCCAACGCGGTGGACGAGTAGCCGTGGTAGCGGCGACGCATCGTGGCCACCACACCCAGACCCTTGACGATGCGCAGGCCCTGGACGGCGTCGGCGGCCGCGGCCGCGGCCTGCGCGAGCGCCTGCTGACGGTCCGCCGCCCGGCTGCGCAGCGGACGTGCCGCACGCACCGACAACGCCACGACCAGCGGTGCACCGACCAGCACGGCCAGGCCCAGCTGCCAGTGGATCGACAGCACCACGACCGCGACGTAGAGGATCGAGCCGAGCTCGGCGACGGGGAAGACCGTCATCACCACGATCTCGGCGGCCTTGTTCGAGTCCGTCGACGCGATCGACAGCAGACCACCGGCGGTCCGCTCCCGTCCCCGGATGCCGCGCGGGTCCTGGATACGGTCGGTGACCGTGGTGCGCAGGTCGTGGCTGAGCTGCTGCAGGGTGATCTCCATGTAGCGGCGGGCGAACCACACCGCCACCGCGTTCACCGCGAACAGCACGACGAGCAGCCCGACCCACAGCACCAGGCGGTTCCACCGGCCGGTGGCGACCGCGTCGTCGATGGCGCGTCCGACCACGATCGAGGTCGTGGCGTTGCAGATGAACCCGGCGAGCATGCCGAAGGACGCCACGAGCTGGACGGGCCGCTGGGCGAAGGCGAGCTTCAGCAACCAGCGGCGGTCCGTGGGGTCCGGGAGTTTCGAGGGGAAGCTGCGGAGGAGTCCGGATCTGATCGTGTCGGTCCCGGTGTGTTCCCTCGTCGCATTTCCCGCCATGGGGGCTGAGCCTACAGCACGGGAAAGGGTGCCCTTGACGGGGAGTTATGCCCCGGGCGCGCGCTCAGGCGCGTACTCAGACGCCGCGCTCGATGTGTCCGTGCAACTTCACGGAGAACACCCGGCAGCAGTCGCGGCACTGCCAGGCGTTGTCGGTCTCGGTGTCGGGGAAGAGGTTCTCCGACGTGCAGTACGGGCAGTTCATGACCGTCGCCCTCCTCGGGTTGGGGTGTGCGATCTTCCCGGGGATCCGGGAGTTCGTGTCGTCCATGTGTACTCCTGCTGCCGGTTACTGCAGCACGGCCTCGTCGGCGCGCAGCACCCAGTCGCGGAACTGCTCACCGTCGGTGCGCTGCTCCTTGTAGTGCTCCACGACGCGCACCACGTAGTCGTCCAGCTCGGCGGAGGTGACCTTGTGCCCACGCAGCTTCTTGCCGAAGTCCGGGTGCATGCCGATCGCGCCGCCCAGGTGGACCTGGAAGCCCTCCACGCGGTTGCCCTCGTCGTCGGTGACGATCTGGCCCTTCAGCCCGATGTCGGCGACCTGCGTGCGGGCGCACGAGTTCGGGCAGCCGTTGAGACTGATCTTCAGCGGCACGTCCAGGTCACCCAGACGCTCCTCCAGCTGGTCTGCCAGGGTGATCGCGCGCTGCTTGGTGGTCACCAGGGCGAGCTTGCAGAACTCCAGGCCGGTGCAGGAGATGATGTCGCGACGGAAGGACGACGGGCGGGCGGACATACCCTCGACCTCGAGGGCGTCGACCAGGGCGTCGACCTTGTCGCGCTCGACGTTGAGGAAGATCAGCTCCTTGTCCGGGGTGGTGCGGGTGTCGGTGACCCCGTGGGCCTCCGCCAGGTCCGCCAGACGCTGCAGCTGGTCGCCCTCGGTGTGGCCCACGGTGGGCTTGACGCCCACGTAGAACCGGCCGTCGCGCTGCTCGTGCACGCCGACGTGGTCACGGTAGCCGGGGAAGACCTCCGGCTCCGGGCCGTCGGTGAGCTTGTGCCCCAGGTAGTCGTCCTCCAGGATGCGGCGGAACTTCTCGATGCCCCAGTCGGCGACGAGGAACTTCAACCGGGCACGGTTACGCAGCTTGCGGTAGCCGTAGTCGCGGAAGATCCGCACCACCCCGCACCACACCTCGGGCACTTCGTCGATGGACACCCACGCGCCGAGGCGCTGGGCCAGCATCGGGTTGGTGGACAGCCCGCCGCCGACCCACACGTCGAAACCGGGGCCCTTCTCCGGGTGTTCGGAACCGATGAAGGAGATGTCCTGGATCTCGTGGGTGATGTCCTGACGCACCGAGCCGGAGATACCGGACTTGAACTTGCGCGGCAGGTTGGCGAACTCGTCGCGGGTGAGCCAGTTCTCCTTGATCTCCCGGATCGCCGGGGAGGCGTCGATGATCTCGTCCTTGGCGATGCCGGCGACCGGGGAGCCCAGGATCACACGCGGCACGTCGCCGCAGCCGAAGAAGGTGTCCAGGTTCACCGCGGCCAGACGGTCCCAGATCTCCGGGACGTCCTCGATGCGGATCCAGTGCAGCTGGATGTTCTGCCGGTCGGTGAAGTCGGCGGTGCCGCGGGCGAAGTCGGTGGAGATGCCGCCGATGACGCGCATCTGCTCGGCGCTCATCATGCCGCCGTCCAGCCGGATGCGCATCATGAAGTAGCGGTCCTGCAGCTCGGCGTTGGACAGCACACCGGTCTGCTCACCGTCCATGTCCTGACGACGCTGGGTGTACATGCCGATCCACTTGAAGCGCGGGGCGAGGTCCTCGGCGGGGATGGAGTCGAATCCCTGCTTGGCGTAGATCTCGCGCACGCGGTCGGCGACGGCGAGGCCGGCGTCGTCCTGCTTGATGCGCTCGTCGTTGTTCAGCGGCTTCTTGCCGTCGATGAGCCACTGGCCCTGCGGCTTCGGCGCCGCACGGTCGGCCTTCTGCTCCTCGGTGAGCTCCACCGGTTCAGACGCTGCTGCCGCTGCTGCCTCGGCAGCTGCCTGCTCCAGTGCAGCGTCCAGCGCCTTCGCTGCCTTCTGCACCGCCTTGCCGGCCTTCAGCTCGTTCCAGCGGGCCTTGCGCGCGGCGGAGAATGCCTCCTGGTTGTCCGGGTCCGCCTCGGTGGCGGCCTCGGCAGACTTCGTCGTCGCGGCGAGCTCGGCCTGCTCGGCCTCGGCACGCTGCAGGGCCTCGCGGGCCTCCACGACGGCAGCCGGTTCCGGGGCCGGCTCGGACGCTGCGTCGGTTGCAGCGTCGGACGCTGCGGCCGCCTCTGTGGCGGCCTGCTCCAGCGCGGCGTCCAGCGCCTTCGCGGCCTTCTGCACCGCCTTGCCGGCCTTCAGCTCGTTCCAGCGGGCCTTGCGCGCGGCGGAGAATGCCTCCTGGTTGTCCGGGTCCGCCTCCGTGGCGGCCTCGGCGGACTTCGTCGTCGCGGCGAGTTCGGCCTGCTCGGCCTCGGCACGCTCGAGAGCCTGGCGTGCCTCCACGACGGCGGCCGGTTCCGGGGCAGGTTCGGACGCTGCGTCGGACGCGGCGGACGCCGTGGCGTCCTGCGCGCTTCCCGCGGTCTCGACCCCGGCGGCGGTGCCGGTGGCCTGCAGCGCCAGGGCGGCCTGCTGCTCGGCCAGTCGGATGGCGCGGGCAGCCTCGGCGAGCTGGGCGTCCTGCGGGTTCTCCGCGGCCGCACGCTCGGCGGCGAGCGCGGCGACGGACAGCACCGAGGCGCCCGACTGCACCAGCGACAAGGTCTCGCCCAGCGCCAGGCCCGCACCGGCGGGTGCGCCTGCGGCGGCCGGAGCGTCCTGCGCGGGCTGGGCGGGCTGGGCGCCCTCGGGGGCGGCGGCCGCAGCGTCCTGCGTGTCCTGGGATTCCTCCTCGGCGTTCTCGGCGGCGTTCTCGGCAGCCTCCTTCGCCTTCTTCAGCCCGCGGGCGGCCTTCTTCTGCGCGGCCCGGGCACGACGCGCGGCAGCGGCGAGCTGCTTGTCGTTCGGATCCGTCTCGGCGGCGGCCTCCGCGGCCTCCGTGGCCGCGGTGGCCTCGGCGACGCGCCCCTCGGCCTCCGCCACGGGGTCGCCGCCGGTGCTGGCAACGGTGTCGGGCTTCTCTTCGGTCGCCGTCGTCATACGATCACTTCTCCTGATCTTCCTGGTCTCGTTCCGGCCGTCGTGTCATGGACCGAGGGCGCTGGAGCCGGTCAGGACACCGGCATTGCAGACCGCTTGGTCTGCCCCAAAGGTGTCGCCCCAGACTAGACCGGTCTGTCCACGGACACAACGTAGGAGATGCTTACCCGGCGTGACGAGCACTTTCGCGGTCCGCCCTTGCCCGCGACAGACCAAGTGGTCTATAGTCTCTGCCTGACACCAGGTCACACCTGTACGTGACCCTCCTCACCTGTGCCGTGTCCGACAGCGTCGACACCTTGTCGACACTTTCCGTTCGGACGGGGGCGGACTAACGTACACGTACAAGACCACACCCCTGCCCGGCGGCAGATCGCCCCCGATCGATCCACCCCGGACTGCCGCACGAACCCGCCAACCACGGATTGGACCTACGCATTCATGTCTGACAACCGCCCCCTGCGCGTCGCCGTCATCGGATCCGGCCCGGCCGGCATCTACGCCTCCGACGCACTGATGAAGTCCGGCAAGGACGTCTCCATCGACCTCTACGAGAAGATGGCCGCCCCCTTCGGTCTCATCCGCTACGGGGTGGCCCCCGACCACCCGCGCATCAAGGGCATCATCAAGGCCCTGCACAAGGTCATGGACAAGCCCCAGATCCGGTTGCTCGGCAACGTCAACGTCGGTGAGGACGTCACCCTCGAGGACCTGAAGAAGCACTACGACGCGGTCATTTACGCCACCGGTGCCACCGACGACCGGGACCTGAACATCCCCGGCGGCGAGCACACCCACGGCGCCGGCAAGTTCGTGGGCTTCTACGACGCCAACCCGCACTTCGAGGACTCCTGGAACGTCGACGCCGAGTCGATCGCCGTCATCGGCGTCGGCAACGTGGGCCTCGACATCGCCCGTGTCCTGGCCAAGACCGGCGACGAGCTGCTCGTCACCGAGATCCCGGACAACGTCTACGCGTCCCTGAAGAACAACAAGGCCAAGGACGTGCACGTCTTCGGCCGCCGCGGCCCCGCCCAGGCGAAGTTCACCCCCCTGGAGCTCAAGGAGCTCAACCACTCCGACACCATCGAGGTCGTCGTCAACCCCGAGGACATCGACTACGACGAGGGCTCCGAGAACGCCCGCCACAACTCCAAGATCACCGACCAGGTGTGCACCATCCTGGAGAACTACGCCGTCGCCGAGCCCAAGGGCGCACCACACAAGCTCTACCTGCACTTCTTCGAGTCTCCCGTCGAGGTCAAGACCGACGACGACGGCAAGGTGACCACGCTGGTCACCGAGCGCACGGAACTCGACGGCACCGGCGGAGTGCGCTCCACCGGTGAGCTGACCGAGTGGAACGTGGGCCAGGTCTACCGCGCCGTGGGCTACAAGTCCGACGAGCAGAAGGACCTGCCGTGGGACGGCAAGGAGAACGTCCTGCCCAACGTCGGCGGACGCGTCCTGACCGAGGGCCCCACCGCCGACGGCATCGCCGGCGTCCCCGGCTCCGCCGACCCGGAGGCCGAGCTGCGTGAGACCATGCCCGGCGTGTACGCCACCGGTTGGATCCGCCGCGGCCCGGTCGGCCTGATCGGCAACACCAAGGGCGACGCCAACGAGGCCGTCGCCAACCTCCTCGCCGACTACGACGCCGGCATCGGCTTCGGCCCCGACGCCCCCGGCGAGGACGACGTGATCGAGCTCCTGCACTCCCGTGAGGTCGACTACACGACCTGGGAGGGCTGGTACAACCTCGACGCCCACGAGCGCGCCCTGGGCGAGGCCGAGGGCCGCGAGCGCAAGAAGGTCCGCTCCCACGAGGAGATGGTCCACTACTCCAGCGGCGAGGCACGCGTGAAGGCGTAGTAGCGCGCCTGCAGCGGGTCCCTTGCGGGGGACCGAGGGGCGAAGATCGAGCGTGGGAGCGTTGAATCACCGGATTCGACGCTCCCACGCTCGATCTTCGCCCCTGTGTCGTCTCCCCGGGCCCTGAACCCCAGGCTTCCCGGAGTGAGCGATACAGGAAAATCATCTCGTTATTCACCGTGAAAAATTATAATGTCCAGTGCAACTCCGGACCCCGAAGGCGCCACAAACTCCCAGGTCCACGCGTTTTTCTGCGCAGAACAGGAAAAAACGGCTTTTCTTCCGTCTTTTGGTGATTCATGACGTTCATACCGTTATCCTTAACGACATGAGCAACACCACGAACACTGCCGGCAAGAACCCCGCCACCGAGGCACCGGAGATCCACATCACCGGCAAACAGGTCCTGAACATGCAGCCCCAACAGGTCCACGCCCTGTACAAGCTGCGCGTGGACGTCTTCGTCAACGAGCAGCGCTCCAGCTTCCCCGAGATCGACGACACCGACATCGACCCCGGCACCCACCAGCTCCTGGCGTACGTCCACCCCGGCTCCGGCCCCGACTTCCCCTGGGGCGTGCCTGACCCGGGCTCGCCGCTGCGCCTCGTCGGCACCCTGCGCGTCTTCGGCCCGCCCGAGGAGCAGCACATCGGACGCCTGTGCGTGCACCCCGACTTCCGCGGCTTCGGCATCGCCTCCCAGCTGGTCGACGACGCCCTCGAGGTCATCCGTGGCCGTGCCGCGGCCATCGACCCCAACGTCCAGAAGACCGTGGTGAAGATCGAGGCGCAGACCTACCTGATGTCCTTCTACAAGTCCTACGGCTTCGAGGCCACCGACGAGCCCTTCATGGCCGAGGGCATCGAGCACCAGGAGATGCACCTCACGCTCGACTAGAGCGCGGACAAGAGCCCGGCCTAGGTGCATCGGACCGGTCCCACCGGCGATAGAATCACCAGGGTGGGAACCAAAGGCACCAACTCCGAGACGCGCATCCTCCTCTACTACCGCTTCACCCCCGTCGCGGACCCGACGGCGGTGATGCTGTGGCAACGCACGCTCTGCGAGTCACTGGGGTTGCGCGGCCGGATCATCATCAGCCGCCACGGCATCAACGGCACCGTCGGCGGCTCCCTCACCAGCGTGAAGCTCTACATCCGGCGTACCCGCGAGTACCCCGGCTTCCACGACATGGAGTTCAAGTGGTCGCCCGGCTCCGCCGAGGACTTCCCGAAACTGTCGGTGAAGGTGCGTGAGGAGATCGTCAGCTTCGGCGCCGCCGAGGAGCTGCAGGTCGACGAGCACGGCGTGGTCGGCGGCGGAACCCACCTCTCCCCCACCCAGGTCAACGAGCTGGTCGAACAGAAACGCGCCAACGGCGAGGACGTGGTCTTCTTCGACGGACGCAACGCCATGGAGGCGCAGATCGGACGGTTCAAGGGGGCGGTCGTCCCCGAGGTCGACACCACCCACGACTTCCTCCGCGAGATCGAGTCGGGCAGGTACGACGACCTCAAGGACCGTCCCGTGGTCACCTACTGCACCGGCGGCATCCGGTGCGAGGTGCTCAGCTCGCTGATGCGCAACCGCGGGTTCACCGACGTCTACCAGATCGACGGCGGCATCGTCCGCTACGGCGAGCAGTTCGGCGACGACGGGTTGTGGGAGGGCTCCCTCTACGTCTTCGACAAACGCATGCACATGGAGTTCAGCGAGGACTCCGTGCCCCTCGGCGCCTGCGTTCACTGCGGCACTGCGACCAACACCTTCCACAACTGCGTCAACGGCGACTGCCGGGAGATGGTGCTGCTGTGCGACGCCTGCGCGGCAGCGCCGGCCACGGCGCACTGCGGCGGGGACACCTGCCACGCCGCTGCGTCCTGACGCGGCCCGCTACCCTTAAAGTCAGTTGACGTACCTTCGCGACCTTCAAGCAGGAGCCCACCCCATGACCCGCAATCGTCGAGTCGCCACAGCACGCACCGTCGCAACGCTGGCGACCAGCACCGTCCTGCTGTTCGGCCTCTCCGCCTGCTCCTTCGAGACCGTCTTCACCACCACGCAGGACGACGGCACCGCCGACCGCGCGCAGGCGCTGTCCGCGCCCGGCAGCGCCGAGCTGTGGCGCACGTCCGGCACCGGGCCGGACGTGCTCAACGCCGACGCGCAGGACGGTTCGGCGATGTCCTTCGTCGACCCCGACCTGCTGGAGGACGGCGAACTCCCCGCCCGCATGAGCGTCACTGAAGCGCAGTCGCTGCAGGTCCTGCAGAAGATCGCCGACATGGTGGAGCAGGAGGGACGCCGGATCTCCGAGGTCGCCTCCCTGCGGGTCTACCTCACTCCCGAAGACGGTGCCGGGACGGCCGACTTCGAGGGGTGGGAGCGCGCCTACCGCAAGTTCTTCGCCAACCTCGACCCGCTGACCGGCGACTCGTTGCTGACCGGCACCTCGGCAGTGACGCTGACCGCGGAGACCAGCCCCTCGTCGAGCTCCGCGACGTCCGAACCGTCCTCCCCGTCGGCGTCCGCAACCACCTCGGCACCGTCCTCCCCCGGCACCGAGCCGACCGACACCACCGGGGACGACGAGGCCCCCTACTCCGGGGACACGAACCCGACGAAACCGACGGTGGTCACCGTCGGCGTGGCCGAGCAGCCCGTGGCCGGGTGGCTCGTGCAGGTCGAGGCCGAGGTCCTCTACGACAACGACTAGTGACGGACTAGGACGCTAGGCGCGTCCCCAGCCGTCGGTGACAACCTCAGGGGCCGCAACCTCAACAGGCTCAATACCGACGGTGACGGCGGACGCGGCCTGCGTGGCGCGCTCGCGGGCGCCGTCGACCGTCTCGGCGGTGGAGAAGGCCACGCCCATGCGGCGTCGTTCATGGCTGACCGGCTTGCCGAAGATGCGGACCTCGGTCTCCGGGACGCACAGGGCGTCCTTCAACCCGGTGTAGGTCGGGGCGGCGTCCGGCGCGCCACCCTCCACGCCGCCGTAGATCACCGCGGAGGCGCCCGGGGAGATCAGCGTGGTGTCGATCGGCAGGCCCAGGATCGCGCGGGCGTGCAGGTCGAACTCGCTGAAGCGCTGCGAACCCATGGTCACCATGCCGGTGTCGTGCGGGCGGGGGCTGACCTCGGAGAAGTAGACGTCGTCACCCTTGACGAACAGCTCCACGCCGAACACTCCGCGTCCCCCCAGGGCGCCGGTGATGCGCGCGGCGACCGACCGGGCCGACTCCAGCGCCGCCGTCGTCATCTGCGCCGGCTGCCAGGACTCCACGTAGTCGCCCCGGTCCTGACGGTGCCCGATCGGCTCGCAGAACCAGGTGGCGTCCTCCCCGGAGTCCGGATCCACCGAACGCACCGTGAGCAGCGTGATCTCGTAGTCGAAGGGCACGAACTGCTCGATGATCACCCGGCCCGACGACACGCGCGCCCCGCTCATCGCGTACTCCCACGACGTGCGGATGTCGTCCTCCGAGCGCACGTAGGACTGCCCCTTGCCCGAGGAACTCATCACCGGCTTGACCACGCACGGCATGCCGATACGCTCCACGCCCTCGGTGAACTCCTCGTAGGTGGAGGCGAAGACGTGGCGGGAGTTCGGCAGGCCGAGGTCACGGTCGGCGAGGGTACGGATGCCCTCGCGGTTCATCGTCAGACGCGTCGCCCGGGCGGTGGGGATGACCGTCGCCAGGCCCTCGTCCTCCACGTCCTGCAGCGCGTCGGTCGCCAGCGCCTCGATCTCGGGGACGACGAAGTGCGGACGCACCTTCTCGACGAGACCGCGCACGGCGGCGGCGTCCGTCATGTCGATGGTGTGGTGCGCGTCGGCGACGTGGTGCGCCGGCGCCCCGGCGTAGCGGTCGGCGGCGTGGACCTCGACCCCGTAGCGCTGCAGGGCGATCGTCACCTCCTTTCCGAGCTCCCCGGATCCCAGCAGCAGGACCCTCGTGGCGTTGGGCGCGAGAGGTGTACCGATGACGTCAGGCGTGTACATGGGACAAGACGCTACCAGCCGCGTCGCGGGAAACCCGCAGTCTCGTCAGGGTGCAGTCACGCCACCGCCAGGTTTCCCGGGTAGCCGGGCAGGCGGTCCTCCTCGTCGACGACCGAGTACGCCGAGGCGTCCCCGGTGATCACGCGCGAATGCTCGCCGGTGACACTCACCGGCACGGGCCCGGCGAGGGTGACGCGATGGTTCTTCCGCGCCTGGTCGCCGAAGTCGGCGACCCCGTAGTGCTGGGTGGCCAGGTTGTCCCAGATCGCCACGTCGCCCTCCTCCCAGTGCCAGCGCAGCGTGTTGTCCGGCGACAGGATGCGGGCCTGGAGCAGCCGGACGAGGTCACGGGACTCGTCGTCGCGCAGGTCCGCCAGGTGGGAGACGAACTGTCCGAGCAGCAGCGAGCGCTCCCCCGTCGCGGGGTGGACGTGGACCACCGGGTGTTCGGTCTCGAAACGGACCCGGGTGAACTCCGCGTAGGAGAAGCCGCTGGAGTCGGTCGAGTCCTTGTTCTGCGCCTGCTCCCGCGCCGAGGCGTAGTCGTAGTCGTTGGTGTGCACCGCCCACAGTCGGTCCGCCAGCTCGCGCAGCGGCTCCGGCAGCCGCTCGTAGGCGGCGACCGTGTTCGCCCACTCCGTGGCCCCGCCGTAGCCGGGCAGTTCCACGGCGCGCAAGACCGAGATCTTCGGCACCCGGTCGACGAAGGACACGTCCGTGTGCCAGGCGTTCGCCGCCCCCTCCAGGATGAGACTGTCCTGACCGTGGGAGGCCACGGTGGGGTGCGCCAGCGTGGGCGTGCCCAGCAGCCGGGCGAAGGCGTACTGGGAGTCGTCGGTGAGGTGCTGCTGGCCCCGGATGATGAGGACCTTGTGGACGGCGAGCTGGGAGCGCAGCCACCCGGCGGTGTCCGGGTCGAGGTCGCCGTCGAGACGCAGACCCTCGACCTTGGCGCCGACGCTGTGGGACAGGCGGGTGAGTTCGATAGACTGATCTGTCTGTTTCTTGGTCATGGGGTCAGCCTGGCACAGCCCGCCGGGACCGTGCACCGGTTCCGGTCAGGGTGAATCGAAGTGGGCCCTACGGCTCACCAGCGGGGATTGTCCAGGTCCACTCCCCGGTCGGCAGCGTTCGCCTTGATCAGCTCCACCAGGTAGTCGGTGTGGTCCACCCCGTCCACCGTCCAGTTCATGCGGAACCGGTCGTCACCGACGTACATCGCCGACAGGATCACCTGACGGTCGTGCGGGCAGTCGTACCACTGCGAGATCGAGCGACGCTGACGCTCCGCCAGGGCATTGCCTTCCTCCGAGCCCGGCGCGACGTCGCGGCCGTGGGCCTCGGCGAGCGCCCGGGCGAAGTCATCGCCCTCGGCGCGGATCGCCGTCCAGTCGTCCTCCCCCATCTTCTCCATGACCTGCTGCGAGCGACGCCATTCCTCGGTGTCACCCCAGCGCTCCTCGGCCTCGCGCTGGTAGTCGGGGTCCCAACCGTTGCCGAGGATCTCGCGCACCCGCTCAGCGGGGACCGGGCCCGTGTACACGCCTGACTCCGTCTCTGCGAGCAGGTCCTCCACCGCCGCGAGCATTCTGTCGACCCCGTCGCGGCGGTCGCGCAGCATCTCGCGCTGGCGCAGCAGGTGCGTGCGCTCGTCGGCACCGTCCAACATCTCCGCGATCTCGCCCAGCGGGACGCCGGACTCGCGGTAGACGAGGATGCGCTGGCCGCGGACGAGGTCGTCGTCGGTGTAGATGCGGTAGTCCGACCAGGTGCGGACCTGCGGGACCAGCAGCCCCTTCGCGTCCCAGTGGTGCAGGGTGCGCACCGTGACCCCGAGGAAGTCGGCGGCCTGGCTGACGGTGAGTTCTGTGTTCTGTTCGTTTTGTTCCATACCCAGGATCCTCGCCCCTGACGCCGCGTGAGGGTCAAGCGTTACTTTCCGAGCCGTTTCTGTCGATGTCCTACAACGAAGCCGACCGAATCGGCTCGGATAGTTACAGGACGTGGGACCGGTCGCTGACAGCGTCGGCGAAGGCGGCATTGTGGCAGGACCACAGCACCGCCGGCGACGGCAGCTCCCGCGATGCGAGCCCACTGTCGGCCAGTGCGGCGTGGTACTCCCCGGCCGCGTAGCCCCGCATCACCGTTGTCAGCCATGCGTACCCCTCCGCGTCCAACCCCACGGTCGGCTCGTCGAGGATCAGCAGACCCGGCCCCCGCACCAGCGCCGCGGCGACGGCGAGCATCCTGCGCGGCGAGCTCGGGACGTCCAACGGGTGGACGTCGCGCCACCGCTCCAGCCCCACCCACCGCAGCGCGACCTCGGCGTGGGCGGCGTCGGTGCCCACGGCGAGTTCCTTGAGCACGGTGCGGCGCGAGAACGCCGCGTCCATCCCCGTCGGCGCCCAGCCGACGACCGGCGCCTCGACGGTCCCGCCGCACGGCAGCAGGCCGAGGACGGCGAGCATCAGCGTGGTCTTGCCCGACCCGTTCGGCCCGGCGAGGTGCGTGACCTGCCCGCCCTGCGCGGTGAAGCTGACCGGGCCCAGGGCGAAGGAGCCGCGGGACACCGTCAGGTCGCGCACGGACAGCACCGTGCCGCGGGAGGACGCGGCGGAGGCAGCGTCCGGTACTGGGTCCGGCACGGGGTCAGGTGCAGCGGCGGGCGTGGCGTCCAACCGGATCTCGTGGCTCGCGTCGTCGGCGAGCACGGTACGCACCCGGTCGTAGACGGTGACGTCGCCGTCGAAACCGGCGAGGGTGCGCCGCAGGGTCTCGACGGCCGCGGCGTCCAACCCGTCGGTCGGGCAGTCCAGCACCAGGGCGCCGGGATCGCGCAGCAGGGCCGCGGCGATGGCGACCCGGCGCGTCTGGCCGGTGGACAGCCGGGAGGGCTCGCGGTCGGCGAGGGTGCGCAGCCCCCAGGTGTCCATCGCCGAATCGATCCGGGTGGCCATGACCTCCGGTGCGATGCCCTGCTGCTCCATGCCGAAGGCCAGTTCCTCGCGGACGGTGGAGCGCAGCAACGAGACGTGGGCGGCGGCGTCGTTACCCACCCAGGCCGCCCCGGATTCCTCCGCGGCGGCCCACGCGTGTTCGGACAACCCGGCCCCGGAGGACGCCCAGATGAAACGGTCGATCATGAGGTGACCGTACCAGTGGCGGTGTCCCGTCAAGCCCTCTGCGCTTGCGTCCCCGCCCCCTGCACCTCCTCGACACCGAGGTCCTTCACCAGGTCGACCACGGCCCCCGCCGACGTCGCCCGCCGGAGGGACTCCCGGAACTCGTCCCTCATCAATGCACGGGCGAGCTTCGCGAGGACCCTGAGGTGCTGCTTCCCGGAATCCTCCGGCACGGCGATGAGGAACACCAGGTCGACAGGCTCACCGTCCGGGGCGTCCCACTCAACGGGGGCCCGGAGACGTCCGAAGACCAGGGTCGGGACGCTCACCGCGGCGCTGCGTGCGTGCGGGATGGCCACGCCGTGGCCGACCGCGGTGATGGACTGCGCCTCACGGGCCAGGGCGGCGTCCACCACGCCCGGAGCGTCGAGACGTCCCTGCTCCTCCGCCTGACCGGCGAGGGCACGGATCACCGCGGCCGCGTCCGCTGCGTCCGCTGTGTCCCCTGCGTCCGCCGTGTCCGCCGCGGGAACCAGGTCGAGGACGACGGTGCCCGCGTCGATGAGGTCCGGCGAGGCCGGCTCCGTGTCGGGGTCCTCATCCTCCCCCACCTCAGGTGCACCCGTGGTGACCACCATCAGCAGCAGCGACACCGCGGTCGTCACGGCGATGCCGACGACCAGGGCCAGGAAGAACCAGGCGATGCCCTCGACAGCCCCCAGGACGGCGACGATCGGCCCACCGTGCATCACGTTGTCCTTCACCCCGAACATGCCCGCCAACGCTCCGGCGACCGCACCACCGATCACGTTGGCGGGGATGATCTGCAGCGGCCGGGCGACAGCCAGGGGAATCGCACCCTCGGAGATGCCGAAGAAGCCCATGAAGAGCCCGGCGATCCCGGCGTCACGCTCCGCCTTGTTGAACCGGCGGCGGGCGAGCAGCGTCGTCACACCGGCGGCGATCGGCGGCACGGCGATCGCGACCGCCGCCATGCCCATCGGCGCCGCGTTGCCGGTGGCGATGAGACCACCGGCGAAGAGGAACGCCGTCTTGTTCAGCGGTCCGCCCATGTCGAAGGCGATCATGGCCCCGATGATCGCCCCGAGCAGCAGCACGGACGACCCCTGCATCCCCTCCAGTCCCTCCGTCATGACCTCGAAGAGTGTGGCGATGGGGTTACCCAGCAGGTAGATGAACAGACCACCGACGATGAGGGTGGTCAGCACGGGGATGACGATGATCGGCCAGATCGGCTGGATGTACTTGTGGACCGGGATCCGCCGGATCGCCAGTGCCACGTACCCGGAGAGCACACCGGTGACGATGCCGCCGAGGAACCCGGCGTCCGCCTCGGACCCGTACAGGTCGCCGGTCACCGCCACGAGCCCGGTCACGAAACCCGGCGCGAGGCCGGGCCGGTCGGCGATGGCCATCGCGATGTACCCGGACAGGACCGGAACCATCAGGGAGAAGGCCAGACCACCGAGCTGGTTGAGCGTGTCCCAGAACGTCCCCTCGGGAATGACCAGCCCTTCGGCCGTGGGCTCCCCGCCCAGGGACAGTGCCACGGCGAGCATCAGCCCTCCGGTGACGACGAACGGGATCATGTGGGAGACGCCGTTCATCAGCGCACGGTAGAGGTCGTCCCCGAACGTCCTGATCCAGGACCGTTCCCCCGCCGCCGTCCCGGCACCGGCGCCACCGGCGCCACCGGCGCCGGCGTCCTCACCGCTGCTCGTCGGTGCGTCCAACGCCCGCCGGAGCACCTCGGCCGGCCGCTTGATGCCGTCGTCCACTCCCGTGGACAGCAGCGGCTTGCCCGCGAACCGGGAGGTGTCGATCTTCATGTCCGCCGCAACCACGACCGCCGCGGCCTCACGGACCTCCTGGTCGGTGAAGGAATTCTCCACCCCGATGGACCCGTGGGTCTCCACCCGGACCCGCACGCCGGCGACGTCGGCGGCCCCCTCGAGGTTCTCGGCGGCCATGTAGGTGTGGGCGATTCCGGTGGGGCACGCGGTGATCGCCAGAACGAGTGGCGGGGGCTCTGATGACGTCATCGTTTCGAGGGTAGAGAAGTTCACTGCGGATAATTGCACACCTACCTCATGTAGGGGGCCTAAGTGCTACGGTCACCGGGTGGCTGCAAGTTGGAACATCTTCACGCGGGACGTCGGACGTATCCTGCGCACCCCCAAGGTCTGGGTGATCGTGATCGGCGTACTGATCACCCCCGCGCTGTACTCGTGGGTGAACGTCGCCGCGTTCTGGGACCCCTACGGAAACACCGAGAACATCGGTGTCGCCGTGGTGAACGAGGACGAGGGAGGGACCTCCGACATCACCGGGCCGATCGACGTCGGCGGGCAGCTCGTCGACCAGATCAGCGAGAACGACCAACTCGGCTGGCAGTTCATGGACGAGGACGAGGCCGCCGAGGCGGTGCGTCGTGGCGACGTGTCCGCCAGCATCACCGTGCCGTCGACCTTCTCCTCCGACATCCTCAGCATGTTCCAGGGCACCTACTCCCAGCCCACGCTGAAGTACCAGGTCAACGAGAAGAAGAGCGCGATCTCCCCGAAGATCACGGACCAGGGCGCGACGACCCTGGACACCACGATCAACTCGGTGTTCAAGGAGACCGTCGCCGAGGCCGTGACCACCGAGCTGCGCGAGGCCGGCGGCGACCTCGGCGACCAGCTGACCGACGCGGGCACCCGCACCGCCAACGCCTTCGACGAGACCGCCGAGACCATGGCGTCCGCACAGGACGAGGTGACGCGCATCAGCCAGCGCCTGGAGGACGCCCGCCCCACGATCTCCGCGACGCAGGACGCGCTGCGTTCCGTCGACGCGACGCTGGGCGACGCCACCACCGCGCTCGGGCAGGTGCAGTCGATCATGAGCGAGGTCCAGACGCAGGTGTCGGACTTCTCCGACGCGGCGACCTCGGCCTTCCTCGACAGCTCCACCGCCCTGGCGGACGGTACGGCGTCGGCGAACTCCGCGATCGCCTCGGTCACCGGCGAGCTGGAGCGCGCCGGCGCCGGCATCGGCACGGCCACGCGCGAGGCGTCCGGCATCGTCCGGCAGGCCGACCGGGCCATCGACCAGCTGCAGAGCCTGGTCGACAGTGCCGCGGTCACGCCCGGCGTCGCCGGGCCGCTCAGCGACACCCTCGACGAGCTGCGCGAGCGCAACGCCTCCAACCAGGCGATCATCGACGACCTGACGGGCCTGCAGGACAATGCGTCCGACACGCTCTCCTCCGTCAACGCCGCGGCGGACGCCCTGGCGGACGCCACCAGCGACACCCGGCAGACCGCCGAGGGCCTGCGCAGCGCCGTCGGCGACTCCATGCCAGCGCTGAACTCGGCGATCAACCAGGTCAACTCCACCGCGGGCGCCTTCTCCTCCGCACTGAGTTCCCAGCGCACGCTGATCGGTGAGTCGATCAACCTGCTCGACGGCGTCGACGGGCAGATCGGCACCACGCAGGACGTCCTGGGCAACTTCCGCGACGACCTCTCCGGCATCGAGGACGGTCTGGGCACGGCGCGGGCGGACGTCCTGGCGTTGAACGCCGCGTCCGGCTCCGGGGTGCTCGGCACCGTCGCCGGTCTGGACTCGGTGGGCATCTCCGAGTTCATGGCCAGCCCCGCCGAGGTGGAGAGCCACGCGGTGTACCCGGTCGGCAGCTACGGCTCCGGCATGGCCGCCCTGTTCACCAACCTGTCGCTGTGGATCGGCGCGTTCATGCTGATGATGATCTTCCGCACGGAGGTCGACACCGCCCGGCTGAAGAAGCTCACCGTGGCCCAGGCCTACCGCGGGCGTCTGCTGCTGCTCGCCGTGCTGGCCGCGTGCCAGGGCGTGGTGGTGGCCGTCGGCAACCTGGTCATCGGTGTGCAGACCGTGAACCCGGTGGTCTTCGTGGGCACCTGCGTGCTCATCGGCCTCTGTTACCTCAGCATCATCTACGGGCTCGTGTCCGCCCTCGGGCACATCGGGCGGGTGATCGCCGTGGTCCTGGCGTTCCTCCAGATACCCGGGGCCTCGGGCATGTACCCGATCGAGATGACCCCCGACTTCTTCCAGGCGCTGCACCCGATCCTGCCGTTGACCTACGGCATCGACGCGCTGCGCGAGACCATCGGCGGCTTCTACCAGGACCACTACTGGAAGGCGATGGGCGCACTGGCGCTGATGGCCGTGCTCGCCTTCGTGGCCGGCACCCTGGGCCGCCGCAGCCTGTCGAACGTGAAACGCATGGTCAACCGGCAGCATGCCGCGTCCGGCCTGATCGTCAACGACCAGGTCGAGATCGTGGGCAGCAGCTACCGTCTGACCGACGTCATCCACGCCATGCGTGACCGCGACGCCTTCCGCGACGAGATCGACCACCGGTGGAAGGCGGTGCGCGACAACTACACCACCCTGCTGCGCGCCGCCGTGATCGCCGGCGTCGTGGGTGTGGTCGCCCTGTGCGTCCTGTCCCGGGTCTACTCCGGGGAGAAGGCGGTGATCTTCGGCCTGGCGTGTCTGTGGGGTCTGATCATCGTCGGCGTGATCGCCGCGCTGGAGTACGTGAAGCAGAGCTTCGCCCACGTCCAGGAGCTCACCGACCTCTCCGAGGAGGAGCTGCGGGAGGCCGCCGCCGCACAGGCCGAACGCCACAAGACCTACTCCCTGGACGGTGACGACGCATGAGCAACGCCCTGAGCATCCTGCGCAGCGACCTGCGCGGGCTGCGCAACAACGTGATGTCCTCCGTGGTGGTCGTGGGTCTGATCCTGATCCCGCTGCTGTTCTCCACGTTCAACGTGCTGGCCAGCTGGAACCCCTTCGGCAACACCGACCAGCTCAAGATCGCCGTGGCCAGCACCGACGAGGGCCACGAGAGCGACCTTGCCTCCCTGAAGATCAACCTGGGTGACCAGGTGCTCTCGCAGCTCAGCCGTAACGACCAGATCGACTGGGTCATCACCGCCGAGGACGAGGCCATCGAGGGCACAAAGGCCGGCGACTACTACGCCGCCATCGTGCTGCCGCCCACGTTCAGCACCGACATGCTGACCTTCTACGTGGAGGGTTCCGAGCCCTCCACGCTGGACCTGTACACCAACGAGAAGAAGAACGCGCTGTCCACGGTCATCACCTCCCAGGGTGCCGAGGGCATGATCTCGCAGATCAACGAGACCTTCACGCGCACGATCAGCAGCGTGGGACTGGGCCTGGTGTCGTCCCTGGACGACTACCTGGAGCAGGACGACACCCAGGCCGCGATCCAACGCGTGGAGTCGCGCGTGGAGAACGTGAGCACCCGCCTGCACTCCGGCGCGCAGACCGTGCGCTCGCTCACCGGCCTGCTGGACACCTCCATCCCCCTCGTGGAGGGCGCGGGCAACATCGTCGAGGCCGCCGGCGGGCAGTTCGACGACCCCTCCAGCCAGGCCGGCGACGGTGCCGGCGCCGCCAGCGACCTGGACTCCACCCTGCGTGGGGCCACGGACTCGCTCGAGACCGCGCTGGACGCCACGGGCCAGAGCTACGCCGCCGTCGGTGAGCGTCTGGACGAGCTCTTCGACAGCGCCGACGCCACCAGCACCAGCACCGCGTCCACCTTCCGCACCATGGCACAGCGCGTGCAGGAGCAGGCCGACTTCTTCCAGTCGCTGCGCGACTCCCTGGAGTCCAACGTGTCCGGCGTGCTGCCGGACGTGGCCGAGCCCGGCTACGAGCGCGTGCTCTCCCGCCTCGACGCCGCCATCGACCGCAGCACCGACCTGCACGACAACCTCGCGCAGACCGCCGAGGACATCGAGGCCGGCACCAGTTCCTCGGAGTCCTCCCGGCAGGACAGCCGCGACGCGATCTCGCGGGCGCGCGCCGCCGTGGACGACGCCGTGACGTCCTACCGCGAGGACCTCAAACCCCAGCTCGATTCGCTGGGCGAGACCCTCGACTCGCTGGGCGACAACATCTCCAGCGTGCGCGAGGACCTGGGCGACATCCGCGGCACGATCTCGGACTCCCCCGGGTCCGTGGGCGAGGCCCTGGCGCGCACGCGCGACGCCACCGCCACGATGGCCGACCGCCTCGACGAGCACGCCGACCGTTTCTCCGAGCTGCAGCAGGCCCTGGCCACCGCCGGCGACACCGGCGACTTCTCCCGCCTCGCCGAGGTCGTGGGCTCGGACCCGGAGGCGCTGGCCTCGCAGCTCGCCGCGCCGGTGGAGGTGGAACGCGACCCGGTGTTCCCCGTCGCCAGCTTCGGCGTGGGCATGGCGCCCCTCTACACCGCCCTGGCGCTGTGGATCGGCGCGACCATCACCGCCGTGCTGGTGCGCACCGGCCTGCCGGAGAAGAAGACCGCCGGGAAGGACGCTGCGGGCTCCGACGGCGCAGCGTCCGGTGGTGACGGCGGTGACGGCGACGGCAACGACGCCGCTGCCGCGGCTGCCGGGGAGGACGCTACGACGCAGGACGTCGCGGCGGCCGAGCCGTCCGGCGCGTCCGCCACGTCCGACACCGAGCCGGAGTACACGCGGGCGCAGCAGTACTTCGGACGCTTCGGCATCTTCGCGCTCATCGGCCTGGCGCAGAGCACCCTGGCCGTGCTGAGTCTGATCTTCTTCGTGGAGATCGACGCCGCGCACCCGTTCCTGCTGATGATCTGCGGCTGGGTCACCTCACTGGTATTCATGCTGGTCGTGTACACGCTGGTGCTGTCGTTCGGCAGTGCGGGCAAGGCGATCGCCGTGCTGCTGCTGGTGTTCCAGGTGTCCGGTGCCGGCGGTGCGTACCCGCTGCCGCTGCTGCCGCAGTGGTTCCAGAACATCAGCCCGTGGCTGCCCGCCACCCACGCGATCGACGCCATGCGCGCCGCCATCGCCGGGGTGTACCGCGGCGACCTGTGGATCGAGCTCGGACTGCTGCTGCTGTTCGCGGTCCCCGCGCTGATCCTCGGCCTGGTGCTGCGCCGCCTGCTCGACGGCTACAACCGCAAGACCACCGAGGCCATCGAGTCGACGAAGATCATGTCGTGAACGTGAGGGTTGGTCTGGCAGTACACCGAACAGCGGTCCCTGCCGCGGCATGATCGACGATGCTTGACTTGAGGAGTCCCTGAGCAGGCCGAACCTGCTCCTTCCCCTCAAGAACGGATCGTCCCCATGTCGAATACTCCTTCAGACCGCGTCGCCGTCGTCACCGGAGCGTCCTCCGGCATCGGGGCGGCGACCGCCCGGGCGCTCGCGGCGAACGGCTACCGCGTTGCACTGCTGGCCCGGCGCCTCGACCGGATCGAGGCGCTGGCCGCCGAACTGGACAACGGCTCCATCGCGATCCAGGCCGACGTCACCTCCCACGAGCAGCTCCTCGCGGCGGCGCAGCGGGTGCAGGACGAACTCGGCGGTGCCGACGTCCTGGTCAACAACGCCGGAACCATGCTGCTCGGGCCGTTCTCCGCCGATCGCCACGACGACTACCGCGCGATGGTCGAGGCGAACCTGCTCGGCGCGATCACCGCCACGGAGGTCTTCCTCGACCAGCTCACCGCCGGTGGCGGCGACCTGGTGAACATCTCCTCCGTCGCCGGACGCACCGCGCGCCCCACCAACGGCGTTTACGCGGCCACCAAGTGGGGAGTCAACGGCTGGTCGGAGTCGCTTCGCCAGGAACTGCTGCCGGACGTGCGTGTCCTGGTCATCGAGCCCGGGGTCGTGGACACCGAACTGCCGACCCACATCACCCACGACGCCACCCGTGCCGCCGTCCAGGAGGGCTACGACGCCGCGACGGTCAAACCCGAGGAGATCGCCGACATCATCGCCTTCGCGCTCACCCGCCCGCGCCACCTCGCCATCAACGAGATCCTGGTGCGGCCGTCCACGCAGGCCGGGTAGCGCAGGGTCACGCGGTCACGCGCCGCGGGCCTCCTCACGGATCTGCGCGACGGCGTCGTTGAAGCCGTCGCCACAGCTGCTCGAGCCGGCGAGGAACCCGACCTCGACGTCGTCGATGCTCTCACCGACCACCTCGTCCGGCAGCGCAGCGGCGAAGCGCTCCTGGTAGCCGCGGGAGGTGTCGTTGTTGTCCTCCATGAGTTCAGACTCGACGTCCGTGATGACGTCGTCCTCGATGGTGACCGTGAAGTCCATGTGCGACGGCGCCCCGCCGTAGACGCCGCGGGCCGTGTACGTCCCGTCGGCGTAGCCGCCGGTGCTGGTGGGTGCGGCGGTTGTCCTCGGACCAGGTTCACCGTCACCGGCGCAACCAGCCAGTACCGTGGCAAGGGACACCGAGGCTGCGGCACCGAAGGCGGCGCGGGTGAGGATGTGGGACTTCATGGGGGTCTCCTTACAAGAGTTCTAGATGAAGAGCTCGCCGGTGAAGTTGTCCGACCACTGGACGCGGCCGTCGGCGAGCATGCGTACCCAGGCGGCGTCGAACCCGCCCAACCGCCCGGGATCGGCGAGGAAGAGTGAGGTGGCGAGCCCGTCCGCCGTGGCGGCGTCGGCGGCGACGACCCACGTCCCGACGACGTCGGTCACCGGTGTCCCGGTGCGTCCGTCGAGGATGTGGTGCAGGCCCTCGCCCCAGGTACGACGGTTTACCGCCGAGGCGCAGAGCGCCGCGTCCTGCAGCGCGACGGTGCCGATCACGCGCCCAGGGCGCGTGGGATGTTCCAGACCTGCGACGACCGGCTCCGATCCGACGTGTCGGACGTCCCCGCCCCCGTCGACCAGCGCGTTCTCCACACCGGCATGACGCAACAGCTCGGCGACCAGGTCGACCAGGTGCCCTTTTCCGGCGGCCCCCACGTCGATCACCACCGGACGCTCGGTGACCAGCATGTTTCCGTCCCCCGTCCGGCGGACGTCACGCGACCAGTCGTCCGGCGTGCGTGAAGCGAGACCGTCTCGGTCAGGGACCGGGGAGTAGCCGGCGTCGTAGCCGAGCAACTCCAGATCGCGGCCGACCAGCGGATCAACCGCCCCACCGGTGGCGTGGAAGAGACGGTCGTAGAGGTCCAGCAGAGCCATGTCACGCTCGGGAATGCGGAAGCCTCCCCCAGCATCCGCACGCGCGATCTCGGCGACGAGGGAGTCGGCGCGGAACCGCGACCACACCCTGTCGACGTCCTCACACAGGGACAGGACGTCCCGGCGCAGCGCGCCGGTCAACGGTTCATCGGTGGTGACGCGCCATCCGGTGCCGATCGCGTCGAAGGCGAACACCGTGCGTCCCATGGGTACGTCCTGCGGTCAGGCTTCGGGGATGTCGCGCCCGAACGCCTCCGTGGTGATGGACTCGGGGTCGGGTCCACCGCGGACCCCGGTGTCGAGGCCGTTGACCTTGGCGAGGTCGGCGTCGGTCAGCTCGAAGTCGAAGACGTCGAAGTTGGCGGCGATGCGCTCCGGGTTGACGGACTTCGGGATCGCCGAGCGCCCCTCCTGGAGGTGCCAGCGCAGCATGACCTGCGCCGGGGTCTTGCCGTACTTGTCGCCGACCTCGCCGAGCACCGGGTCGTTGAAGGTCGAGCGCTCGGAATCCCCGCGGTAGCTGGTGATGCCACCCATCGGCGACCACGCCTGGGTCAGGATCCCGTGCTCCTTGTCGGCGGTCTGGACGTCCTGCTGGGTGAAGTACGGGTGCACCTCGACCTGGTTGACTGCCGGGACCACGTCCGTCTGCTCGATGAGGTCGCGCAGGACCTCCGGCATGAAGTTGCTGACGCCGATGGCGCGCACCTTCCCGTCCGCCAGGAGGGTCTCGAGCGCCTTGTACGCCGCGACGGTCTTGTCGAACTCGGTGGGCATGGCCTGGTGCAGCAGGAGAAGGTCGATGGTCTCGACGCCGAGCTTGCCGGCGCTCTTGTCGAAGGCGTGGAGAGCCTCGTCGTAGCCGTAGTCGCTGATCCACAGCTTCGTCTCGACGAAGATGTCGAAGCGGTCCACGCCCGAGCGGCGAATCCCCTCCCCCACCTCGCGTTCGTTGAAGTAAGCCGCTGCGGTGTCGATGAGCCGGTAGCCGACGCGCAGCGCCTCGGCCACGGAATCTGCCGTGTTCTCCGGCGGGGTCTGGAAAACGCCGAAGCCCAGTGCGGGCATCTCGACGCCGTTGTTCAGAGTTACGTTGGTGGTCATGGTTACCGACGGTAGCGCGGGTTCGGGACGTGAGGCAGTGACTGTGAGTACACCCCTCCTACAGGAACACCCCGCCGACGATCACGACCACCGCGGCAACGACCATCAACCACCGGCACGCCTGCTGCAGCGTGGAGTCCGCGACCGGCATGAGCAGCGTGCGCGGGCCCGGCTCGCCGATCCCCGTTCGCTGCAGGGGACGCGCGCGCTGGGACGCGTCGTCGATCAGCCCCACCACCAGCGGCAGGACCGTCGCTCCCCGGGAACGCCACGTGTCCACGTCCACACCGCGGGACGCCTGGACCTGCCGGATCGTCCTCCACCGTTGCTGCGCCATCGGCAGCAGCCGCACCACCGTGCCCACCATGTAGACCAGCGGTGCCGGCACGCTGAGCTGGAGTCGCCGCATCAGGGCGTCGGCATCCACGAAGCTGCCGAGCACCAACCCCGCACACGTCATCGCCGCGAAGCGTAGGCCGAGGTCCCAGGCGATCCACGCACCGTCCGACGTGACCGGGATCAGGAACCGGGCGACCTCCACGTCCCCGAATGGCACGTAGATCAGGGCGTACGACAGGAACGCCGGTGCCGACAGCACCAGGCCGGCGACCAGCGCACGGCGCTGGCGGCGTCCTCCCGCGCATGTGAGCACCACCGCGAGCAGCAGGAACCCGGCGGAGACCCACGGATCGTGCACCACCATCACCGTGATGATCGAGCAGACCGCCGCCGTCAACGGGGTAAGCGGACTCACCGGACTCATGCCGTCGCAGGGACCTTCCGCGCCTCGGCGGTGTCCGGGTCGAATGTCCTGAGCGAGCGCTCCGGCAACGACCGCACCACCACCCACACGACAAGGAAGACGATCACCTTGTCCAACGGGTCCGAGGTCCAGGACTGCAGGAAGACGGCCGTGGTCTGCGACGCCCCGAGAGACTGGTAGAAACTCACCAGCAGGCCCGTGCCCGTGCCCGCCGTGCCGCCGAAGATGAACGACGCCACCGGCGCGGACACCAGTGCCGACAGGAAACCGAGCACCAGGCCCGCGACCGCGACCTTCCACCACGACGACCGGAACAGCTTCCTGACCAGACCGGCAGCCAGACCCATCAGTGCGTAGCCGGCGGCGAAGGGGACGATCGTGGGGTTGAACGTGCCCCACACCAATGCCGAAAGCCCACCGGTCGCCAGACCCGCCGCCGGGCCCGCCAGCACACCGACCAGCACGGTGCCGAAGGAGTCGAGGTACAGCGGGATCGGCAGGCCCATCGTGCCCACGACCTGCCCGACGACGATGTTGAGCACCAGCGCCACCGGCATCAACGCCAACGTGCGCACCGGCAGCGTGGGAATCACCACGACCAGGGCGATGATGGTGGGCACCAGGAAGCCGACGAGGGCGATCGTGGTGGAGGCGGAGTCCGCCATGGAGGAGAAGTCGGAGTCCTCCGGCTGATTCAGCACCAGGTAGAGCCAGGTCACCGCGTAGATGACGACGGCGACCGAGATCAAGGTGATGCGCAGGGGGCGTGACAGAGGACGCACGGGGAGGCTCCTGGGTGGGACGGGACGGCGCGCGGGGATACGGCACCGTGGCCGCTCCCCTATGTCACCTCGGAGGACGGCCTGTGGCTGGCTGCGGGTCGGTAGCCCGCAGCCGGTCTGTAGCTCGTCCCATCGTGCCTAGTCGCGGTGGCCGGAGCAAGACGGGGTGCTGGTTGGCCTTGCGGGGCGCGTGTCATGGGTGGCGAGGATTACTTTCTCTACAAAACCTTGTGCTCACCCGGGACGGCCGCTACCATCGCCGTATGAAATCGATACCACACCACATGCCAGGAAGGACTTGACCACATGGCGACCATCTCAGAGATCGCCCGTCACGCCGGGGTCGGCGTGTCCACGGTGTCCCGCTACCTGAACGACCACCCCTACATCTCGGAGGACAAGCGGGAGCGGATCCAGGCGGCCATCGAGGAACTCGACTACACCCCCAGCGCGATCGCCTCCCAGCTGCGCACCCGCACCACCCCGAACATCGGGGTCCTGGTCTCCCGGATCACCAACCCGTTCTTCACCCAGTTCTTCGACGCCGTCGAACGCGAGCTCCACCAGCACGGTTACCAGGTCATGGTCTCGCAGACCTACAGCGATGCCGCCAGCGAACGCGCCTTCCTGGACAAGCTGAAGAGCCGGGAGATCGAGGCCGTGATCCTGGCGTCGGTGGAGTCCGCTGCGACGGTCGCCGAGATCGCCGACGCGGTGCCGAACCGCATCGTGGTCCTCAACCAGACCTTCCCCACCCCGAACCTGCAGTCGGTGACCGTGGACCACTACACCGCCACCACCGAAGCACTCGAACACCTCTGGGGCAACGGGGCCCGCCGGATCGCCTACGCCACCGGCGGCCAATTCGGCGACACCCGCCACGGACGGGACCGAAATGAGGCCTACCGGGATTTCCTCACCCAGCATGACCTGCCGCTGGACGAGGACATCATCTTCACGGACCGGCACACGGTCGGCGACGGCGCCGACCTGGCACGCACCGTCGCCGGGCTCGCGCCGGCGCAGCGTCCGGACGCGTTCTTCGCCAACTCCGACGAAGTCGCCACCGGACTCATCGGCGGACTCACCGACCAGGGGATCCGTGTCCCCGGGGAGATCGCGGTCATCGGCTACGACGACCAACCGATGGCCCCGTACCTCAGCGTCCCACTGACCACGATCCGCCAACCTGTCGCCGAGATGGCCCGGGCCGCCGTCCTGCGTCTCCTGCGCGGCCTCGACGCGCCCACCGCGGCCGACGACAGCCCCGACCCCGGGGACCTCGACCTCACACCACGCCTGGTCATCCGGGCCTCAGCCTGAAACCACGAAGGAGAACCACCTTGACGACCACCACACCCCAGCAGCCTCTCGTCGCACTCGACGGCCCCGTCCACTGGTGGCAGAAGGAGGTCATCTACCAGGTCTACCCCGCGTCCTTCCGCGACGAGGACGACGACGGCATCGGTGACCTCCGCGGCATCATCGCCAAGCTGCCCTACCTGAAGAGCCTCGGGATCACGATGATCTGGGTCTCGCCGGTGTACGCCTCCCCGATGGTCGACAACGGCTACGACATCTCCGACCACCGTGCGATCAACCCGATGTTCGGCACCATGGCCGACTGCGACGAACTCATCGCCCGGGCCAGGGACCTGGACATCAAGGTCATCATGGACCTGGTCGTCAACCACACCTCCGACGAACACCAGTGGTTCCGGGAGGCGCTGGCCGACCCCATGTCGACCTACCGCGACTTCTACATCTTCCGGCAGGGCCACGACGGCGGCCCACCGACCAACTGGCGGTCGAATTTCGGTCAGGGACCGTCCTGGACGGAGGTCCCGGGTGAGCCGGGCACCTACTACCACCACGTGTTCTCGTCCAGGCAGCCCGACCTCAACTGGGAGAACCCGGCACTGCGCGAAACGATCTTCGACATGGTCAACTGGTGGCTCGACAAGGGTCTAGCCGGCTTCCGCATCGACGCGATCACCTTCATCAAGAAGGACCCGGGCTACCGGGACCTCGAACCCGACGGCAACGACGGCCTGGGCAAGGTCCGTCGCCGGACGGAGAACCAGCCCGGCATCGAGGACTTCCTCAACGAGCTCAAGGACCGGACGTTCTCCCGCCACGACGCCGTCACCGTGGGAGAGGCGTCCGGCGTGCGCTACGACCAGCTCGACCAGTTCATCGGTGACCACGGGTACTTCTCCATGATCTTCGACTTCCACTACGCCGACGTTGACGTGGAGTCCGGTTCGGAATGGTACCGGCAGGTCGACTGGAGTGTCCCGGACTTCAAGGAGCTGCTGTTCACCAGCCAGATGAAGGTGCAGGAGGTCGGCTGGGCGGCGAACTTCCTGGAGAACCACGACCAACCGCGGAGCGTCTCGAAGTTCATCCGCGACCCTGAGTACCGCAACGGCACCGGTGCGAAGGCCCTCGGCGCAACCTACTTCTTCCTCCGCGGCGTCCCCTTCATCTACCAAGGTCAGGAACTCGGCATGGTCAACGCGGAACGCACCAGCATCAACCAGTTCAGCGACCTCTCCAGCCACGACAACTACCGCCGCGCCCAGGAGGAGGGCTTCTCACCGGACGAGGCGCTGGGCTTCGTCAACGACCGGTCCCGCGACAACGGGCGTACCCCGTTCCACTGGGACGGTTCCGCCACCGCCGGCTTCAGCGACTCCCACGAGCCGTGGCTCGGACTCTCCCTGCAGAGTGACACCCTCAACGTCGCAGCACAGGAAGACGACCCCGACTCCGTCCTGAACTTCTACCGCCGCATGGTTGAGCTGCGGAACGACTCCGGGCTGTCCGCGGAACTGATCTACGGGGACATCGCCGAGATCACCGACGTTCCGGATGACGTCATCGCCTACCGCCGGGGACAGCGGCTGCACGTCTACGCCAACTGGTCGACGCAGGAGCCGACGGTGACCGTTCCGACCGTTCGTGTTCACCTGAACAACCTCGACCGGCTGAAGCAGGACGGCGACACGGTCACCCTGCTGCCCTACCAGGCGATCCTCGTGGAGGTGGACGCACGATGACCGACAACCACCATGCACGCATCGCCCGTGAGATCGTCGACGCACTCGGCGGTCCCGACAACATCCGCTCGGTGACCCACTGCCAGACCCGACTGCGTTTCGTCGTCCGGGACCGTTCCCTCATCGGCGACGACGTGGTCGAGAACATCGACGAGGTGCAGGGCGTCTTCTTCGCCTCGGGGCAGTACCAGGTCATCGTCGGCACGGGCACCGTCAACGACGTCTACGCCGCGATCGAGGACCTCGGTGAGGTCAACGCGATCTACGGCAAGGACGATGACGACGAGGACACAGACGACGCCGGGGAGGACGGCGAGAAACCGTCCCTGGTCAAGCGCACGATGGCGATGCTCGCCGGCATCTTCATCCCCATCGTCCCGGTCATCGCGGCCACCGGACTTTTCCTGGGACTCCGCGGTGCGGCGACCGATGAACAGGTCCTTGCCCTGTTCAACGCGACCCTGGACGACATCCCGGAGACATTCATGGAGATGACCTCGGTGTTGACCGACACCGTGTTCGCCTTCCTGCCTGCGTTGATCGTCTGGTCCACGTTCCGCTACTTCAAGGGCACGCCGGTCATCGGCATCGTCATCGGGCTCATGCTCGTGTCCCCGATCCTGCCGGACGCCTACGCGGTGGCGGACGGGTCGGAGGACGCCATCATGTTGTTCGACTTCATCCCCGTGGTCGGCAACCAGGGGTCCGTGCTCACCGCCCTCTTCGCCGGCTACATCGGCACACGGTTCGAGAAGTTCTTCCGCCGGCACATGCCCAATGTCGTGGAGCAGATCTTCACCCCGTTCCTCACCATGCTCACCACCTTCCTGGTGATGATCATGCTCGTCGGCCCGATCGTCCACTGGATCGAACTCGCCATGGTCGACGGTGTGGAGTACCTGATCGGACTTCCCCTGGGCATCGGCGGCGCCCTGGTCGGCGCGGCCTACCCGATGATGGTGCTGGTGGGAATCCACCACACCATGATCATGATCGAGACCTCGATGCTGGGCAACACCGGGCTCAACCCGTTGATCACGCTTGCCGGCATGTACGGATTCGCCAACCTCGGAGTGGCGCTGGCGATGTTCCTCCGCGCCCGCTCCGACAAGGCGAAGGCCACGTCGATGGGCGCATTCATGTCCCAGCTGTTCGGCGTCTCGGAGCCGACGCTGTTCGGTATCCTCATCCGCTACAACCTGCGTCCGCTGATCGTGACGGTGTCCGTTTCCGGCGTCGCCGGCGCGTTCCTCAGCCTCCTGCACGTCCAGGCGAACTCCTACGGGCTGGCGGTCCTGCCGTCCTACCTGATGTACATCTACGACACCCGCGCACTGCTGCTGTACCTGGTGGTCTCCGTGCTCGCCGTCGCCGCTGCGTTCATTGCGACGAACCTCTTCGCGATCCCGAAGGAGATCCTCGTTCCCGACGGAGAGAAGGACGACGGGAAGGACGAGACGGACACCGTCGTGGCCGAGGTCGCCGACGTCGCCCCGAACACGGTCTACTCACCGATTCGGGGGACGACCACGGCGTTGAGTGAGGTCAACGATCCCGTCTTCGTCTCCGGGAAGATGGGTGACGGACTCGGCGTGGTCTCCGACGAAGACGGGGTGGTTAGTGTCTACGCGCCACAGAGCGGAAAACTGAAGGTCGTCGCCGACACCGGTCACGCCTACGGCCTCAAGACCGATACAGGGCTGGAGGTACTCGTGCACATCGGTATCGACACCGTGAACCTCAAGGGTGCACCGTTCGAGACTGCCGTGACCCAGGGCGAGACCGTGCGGCAAGGGAGCCTGCTCGGCACGTTCGACAAGGACGCCATCGAGGCGGAAGGGCTCGATGCGACCGTGGTCGTCATCGTCACCAACACCCGGAAGATGGAGACCGTGACTCCCGTCAGTGTCACCGGGGAAGACGGAGTTCCGGTCCTGGCAGGCACATCAGTGATCACCGCAACCCCGAAGGACGCGGTACCGTCCGGTGCCGCCTCCTCCGTCACCGAGGGTGCCTAGCCATGCAGCATCCGCGGCCGCGCCATCACCTCACCCCGCCCACCGGTCGGCTCAACGACCCGAACGGGATGCACCTCGACGGCGACGTCCTGCACGTCTACTACCAGCACGACCCCGGTTTTCCGGGAGCGCCGAAACGCACCGGGTGGGGCCACGCGACGACCTCGCTCACCGGCGAGGGCCGGGGCGTCTGGCACCACCTGCCGGACGCGCTCTACCCGGACGCCTCCTACGACCGCGACGGGTGCTACTCCGGATCTGCGGTGGTCGTGGACGGCCGCGTGCGGCTGTTCTACACCGGGAACCTGAAAGTCGAGGGGCAGCGTCTCCCCACCCAGAACCTGGTCGAGGTCGACCACCCCGATGGCCCCGAGGGAGGCTTCCACCACCGGTCCCCCTCGAACCCGGTGATCGACGGCCCGGCGGAGGGCTACACCGGCCATTTCCGCGACCCCCAGATCACCGCCGAACCGGAATCCCCCGGTGAGTGGCGGATGCTGCTCGGTGCCCAACGGGAGGATGGCACAGGTGCCGTAGTCCGCTACTCGTCGACAGACCTGGAAACGTGGTGTTTCGACGGGGAGATCGAGTTCGACACCACCCAGGCGATGCCCGGTGATTCACCTGACGTCATCCCCGGTGGCTACATGTGGGAGTGCCCGAACCTGCTCACGTTGCAGGACTCCGGGACCGGGGAGCGCCTGGATGTGCTCGTCCTCTGTCCGCAGGGTCTCGAGCCGGTGACCGTCGACGGCGTCACCCACTACTCCAGCTCCGACCAGTGCGGCTACCTCGTCGGACGGATGCGCGGCACCACCTTCGAGGTGGTGCGTGGATTCAGCGAACTCGACCACGGACATGAGTTCTACGCCCCTCAGGCCGTGGTCACGGCCGATGGTGACCGTGCTGTCCTCGTCGGCTGGATGGGGCTGCCCGGGCAGGACGACCAGCCGACGCTGACCGACGACTGGGTGCACTGCCTCACGGTGCCCCGGGTGCTGAGGCTGTGTGACCGTCGCCTGTACCAGGAGCTGTTCCTGCCCCCGCGGGACACCGAACCGGACGGTACCTTCGGCCGCACGACCACCCTGCGGCGGCAGTTGGGGACGACACCTGCCCACCTGCGCGTGGACACCGGTCCTACGTCCGGGGTCGAGATTCTCTGGGAACCCGGGCACCTGACGGTGGCTCGAGGCGATGACACCAGGACAATGGCCTGTCCGCCCGGTGAACTCACCGTCCTCGTCGACGCCTCCACGGTGGAGTTGACCGCCGGCGACGGAGCCGTGGCCTGCGCTCTGCGCTCTTTCCCTGAGCCCGCGTCCCGACCTATCAGCTAAGTCATGCCCCAGGTAAATTTTCGGCCGATTCTTGACCTGGGGCATGAGTCAGATGACATGGGCGGCGTCCCGCCGCACAGCACCCTCCCCCAGGTCAATTCCCCCAACGCCGCACAGCCCAGCTCTCGTGCAGACGGGCCTCGGTTCGTAGGCTCCGCAGGACGCCGGGGATCCTCTCGGAGAGGCTTCCCGCTGTGCAGGCCACCGCCGGCTCCGCCCTGGACAAAGCCATCAATGCCCGCGCACGGAGCACCAGAGGAATGAAGGCATTGACCCTGTTGTACGGCATTCGCATCCCTGCGGCGAAAGAACCGGCCACCAACTCTTCCGCTCCTTGCACGGTGAGCATGGTGCCTGAGCGCACGATCCAGGAGTCGAGCTTCCGGACATAGACACTGGTCGGGCCGACCAGAAGCACAGAGGTCCTGGTGCACGAGGCGAGCTCTTCAGCCAGCGCCACCGGGTCCAGCTCATCACTCGACTGGGCTGGCTGGCCTGACTCGCCTGACGAGCCGCCCCAGGCGCACAACGCCGCTTCCGCGGTCGGCCGGTCAATAACCAGCACTACCTGCCTCGCCCCTTTGACCTTCGCCTCTTTGGGAGGCCGCTGCCCCGAATGAATCCAGTCCAGGACCGCGGTGCGCGTAGCAACGATCATCCGGGCGTCGAGGATCCTGTCGTCCACATTCCCCGAGCACAGCACCCACGGGATCTCCTCACCGTGAGTATCCCCTTTCTGAAACGCCACCTCGACCGCCGGCAACGTCTGTTCAATACGTCCAGCAGCCACTGGATCAGCAACGATACGGCAGGCCGTGCTCGCCGCAGCCCCTGCGGCAACCAGTGTCGGAGTGCCGGGTTGACGATCCGGGAAGCCGGCGATCCCGATCGTCGGCATCACCGGAGTATCCGAGGGGTACGCACTGGCAACCACAGAAAGCTGGCTGTCACCGTGATTACCAGCCAGGGAGCCGAGGAATTGAACAATTCCTTCGTGCGAATTGAGCAATGCTCCTTCCACCCCTTCCGAGTACGCGGTGAACACCGGGACAGTGTCATCAGGCCAGGGGTCCTGAGCGAGGAGGGCCCGTCGACCCCGAACCGGGAGATAACCGTACTCGTCGAAGAAATCTAGGTCGTCGCGGTTCGGGTTGTCCTCGTGCTCTGTCCCGCCCAGGAACCTCTCGACCCCGGTCTTCACGACGACCAAACGACCACAGTCTTCCCGCAACAGATGGACGGGGCGTAGTCCACCGGCGACAACGGTCACCGATGCGGTGAAGCCGCCCAGCGCAGGCGACGCATTCGTGAGGTCCATCGTCCGGCCGGTGTCCGGATTCATCCCGGTGGGACAATCGACGGCGACGACGTCCGACGCCTTCCAGAGTATTCCCGCCCACAAGGTCGCAGGCCCTCGGAGCCTACCGTCGAATCCTCGACCACAGATCGCGTCAACGGCGATACAGGGCGCCCAGACGTCATCACCGTCGCGGCGCGTTGTGTGTTTTCCCTCGAGCGCCAGGAAATCCTTCAGCAAAGCATGGGACGCTGGCGGCGCGTCCTTGTGCCATAGCTCCTGAGGGTCATCGCAGTGGTCGGGGTATCCGTCGTACCGGTCCCCGTCCTGAGGTGCTGGTACAAGTTGAACCTCCACGCGGTATCCACGCTTCAGTAGCTCGATACCGGCCCGAAGTCCTGCCCGTCCGTTTCCGCCGGCACCCGCGAGCACCAGGACCGGAAGCGGCCTCCGCTCCCCCGGCATCTTTGCTTCAACGCAGTCCGCGACAGCCACAGCCTCGTCGTTGTAGCAGGCCTGCCGATAACGATCGGAGCGACAACTCTCGGGATCGACTTCATCCCGGTCCCAGTCTGCCAAGGCCGCGCGGTACTGCTCTCCTGTGTAGACCCTCCACATCACATCGACAGTACGTGACGTGCGCTGCGTCGAGGCCAGATCACCTGCGCAGGATGCTCTCATCCTCGAGATGCCCGATCTCGCGGTCACCCACCTCATCCTCCAACTCAACCAACAGCGAGGCAGCCCGTCCCACGTCCTCACACGCTGAATGTGCCTCGGGAATAGTGCCTACGATCGTCGCGACGAGGATCTCATCGGAGTCCTCCTGCACGGCCGCACGCGTCCCGTAACAACTGGTGGTCCCCGCCGTGAAATGCACCCGGAGACTCGTCGCTCCGACCTCCTCGACGGACTCCCAATGGACGATGCGCTCGTCGGTCATGTCATCACGCGGTTCATCGTCACCCGCGTCCGTTACGGAGCCCGACCCGCCTCCCTGGTCGTTCCGATTCTCCACAGAACATCCGAGCAGCAATGCGGGAAGCAGCAACACTGACAGGCATTTGAGGCGGGACATTTTTCACTCCGTAGGGATTGCGGTTCGCTACACTCACTGCAGTTCCTTGTCAGCCACACTACCTACTTTTGCTGGAAACACAATGGCTCGGTCACGAACCATTCCTGCAGCCAGACAGCGCACTAACGGTACCTAACCTGCGCTGCGGCGAGGAGTCTGCAGAGAGACCTGAACAGGCCGTGCGCCAGGCGACATGAGCGAAATAACGTGATGGACTTGACAGACTAAGCGGTCTACTGGTTACCTTGGGCGCGAAGCAGTCGACGAGAGTCGAGTTCCCCTCCTGGAGCCCCGGACGAGGTGGAACCTGCGGTGATGAACCGCAGCATGTGGTCTGCCGTTCACGGTCGTCATCAGCGCTATCAGCGCTAACCGCGTCTTCGACGCGAGCACCGTGTCCGCGCGTTCCCGGGGCGTACCCCGAGGCGCGGCTAGAACTCTTCTAGGGCCCCACATGTGACTCACCGGTCGACGGCGAGAACCGTACATCCACATGTGAAGGATCATTTGTGACCGCACAGATCAACGCCACCGTCGCCGGGGTTCCGCGCATCGGCCCGAAGCGCGAGCTGAAGAAGGCCCTCGAGACCTACTGGAAGGACGCGTCCACCGGACGCAACCTGGCCACCGTCGCCACCCAGCTGGTCAACCAGCAGGCCGACAACCTAACCCAGGCCGGCCTCGACTCCGTGCCCACCATCGGCCGTAGCTTCTACGACTCGATGTTGGACACCTCCGCCCTCCTCGGCGCCCTGCCGACCCGCGTCGCCGACATCGACGACCACGGCAACGACGGACTCCCCGCCTACATCGACCGGCTCTTCACCGCCGCCCGCGGCACCGCCGGCCTGCCCGCCAGCGCGATGACCAAGTGGTTCGACACCAACTACCACTACATCGTCCCGGAGCTCGCCGCCGACACCGAGTTCCGTCTCGACGACGCTGCCCTGCTCGCCGACCTCGGCGACCAGGTCACCCGCGGCACCGTCGCGCGTCCGGTCATCATCGGCCCGCTGACCTACCTGGCGCTCGCCCGCACCACCGACGGTTCGGACGCCCTGGCCCACCTCGAGGAGATCTTCGAGGCCTACGCCCGCCTGCTGCCGCGCCTGGCGGACCGCGGTGCCACCTGGGTCCAGTTCGACGAGCCCTACCTGGTCACCGACGTGGACAAGGACGACGCCCGCAAGGCCGACCTCCTGGCCCGCACCCGCGCCGGCTACGAGAAGCTCGTGGCCGCCGCCGGCGAGACCAACCTGCTGGTCCAGACCTACTTCGGTGACGGCGACCTGGCCGTCAAGACCCTCTCCGGCATCGGCATCGCCGCCTTCGGCGTCGACCTCGTGACCGGACGCACCGACGAGCGTCAGGCCGACGACACCAACGTCGCCGACGCCGACCTGCTTCCGTCCTGGACCGGCGACGAGGAGATCCTCGCCGGCGTCGTCGACGGACGCAACATCTGGCGCACCGACCTGGCCCGCGCCCTGGACACCCTCAAGGCCCTCGCCGCACGCGGCCCGGTCGGCGTGTCCACCAGCTCCTCCCTGCTGCACGTCCCCTACTCCCTCGCCCAGGAGACCAGCCTCGACGACGACTCCGAGCTGCGCAGCTGGCTCGCCTTCGGCGCCGAGAAGGTCGCCGAGGTCGCCGTCCTGTCCCGCCTGCTCAACGGCACCGAGACCGAGGACGACAAGGCCGCCGTCGCCGAGGCGGAGAAGGCCGTGGCGTCCCGCCGCGCCTCCGAGCGCACCCGCAACAGCGCGCTGCGCACCCGCACCGACGCCGTCACCGACGCCGACCGCAGCCGCAACCCCTTCGACCAGCGCCGCGAGGTGCAGGACAAGGAGCTCGGCCTGCCGCCGCTGCCGACGACCACCATCGGCTCCTTCCCGCAGACCACCGAGATCCGCCAGGCCCGCGCCAAGCTGCGCAAGGGTGACTTCACGCCCGAGCAGTACCACGAGGCCATGGTCAACGAGATCAAGGACGTCGTCGACCGCCAGGAGGCCCTCGGCCTCGACGTGCTCGTCCACGGCGAGCCCGAGCGCAACGACATGGTCCAGTACTTCTCCGAGCAGCTCGAGGGCTACCACTCCACCGACCTGGCGTGGGTCCAGTCCTACGGTTCGCGTTGCGTGCGCCCGCCGATCCTCTTCGGCGACGTGACCCGCCCGGAGCCCATGACCGTCGAGTGGTTCAAGGTCGCACAGTCCTTCACCGACAAGCCGGTCAAGGGCATGCTCACCGGCCCGGTCACCATGCTCGCCTGGTCCTTCGTCCGCGACGACCAGCCGCTCGGCGCCACCGCCGACCAGGTCGCCCTGGCCCTGCGCGACGAGATCTCCGACCTCGCCGAAGCCGGCGCGAAGATCATCCAGGTCGACGAGCCCGCCATCCGCGAGCTGCTGCCGCTGCGTGCCTCCCAGCAGCCCGCCTACCTGGCCTGGGCCGTGGGCTCCTTCCGCCTGGCCACCGCCGGTGCGCAGGACGCCACCCAGATCCACACCCACATGTGCTACTCCGAGTTCAACGAGCTCATCGGCACCGTGGGCGACCTGGACGCCGACGTGACCTCCATCGAGGCCTCGCGTAACGGCATGCGCGTGCTGCACGCACTGCGCGACTCCGGCTTCGAGCTGGGCGTGGGCCCGGGCGTGTGGGACATCCACTCCCCGCGTGTCCCCGACCAGGGCGAGGTCGACACGCTGCTGGCCGAGGCACTGGAGGCCGTCCCGGCCCGCCAGCTGTGGGTCAACCCCGACTGCGGTCTGAAGACCCGCGGCTGGGACGAGACCACCGCCTCGATCAAGGTGCTCGTCGCCGCGGCCGAGAAGGCCCGCGCCAGCGTCAACGCCTAAGCACCGCCGCACCACAGCAGCGCCGTCTGAGCGCTGCAACGCAGCAACCCCGGAGGTTGGTCATCCCGACCCCCGGGGTTGCTGCCTTATGCTGTAGACATCCTCGGCTTCCCCAACCTCCCCCACGACACGTGAAGGACACGACGGTCCCATGACGAACAACCCGAACCCCAACCCCTACGACGGCGTCCCGTCCTACGGGTCCTACAACAACGACCCCTACGGCCAGGACCCCAACAACCTGGTGCCGAACCCGCGCCCCGGCGCCGGCCGCCGGCTGGGCGCGACGCTGATCGACGGCGTCATCATCGGGATCATCTCCTCGATCATCCTGTCCTTGTTCGGGGTCGGCAGCACCGACCTGGACACCGGTTCGATCTTGAGCACCAGCCTGGTCATGGTCATCCTCTGGCTCATCGCCCGTGTCGGCAGCGAGGTCACCTGGGGTGCCACCCCGGGCAAGCGTCTGCTGGGCATGAAGGTCGTCACCGCCGACGGCTCGAACCCGGACGCCGTCTCCTCCCTGAAGCGCAACTCCTGGTACGCCGCACTGATCATTCCCATGCTTGGCGGCCTGATCGTCTTCGGTCTGCAGATCTTCATCGGCGTCGGCATCTCCAAGGACCCGGAGAAGCGCTCCTGGTTCGACAAGTTCGGTGGCCTCAGCGTGATCCGCACCTCGTAGTACCCCGGGATACTCGGTGTCCGGATCTCACGGCCCGATCACTTCCTCAAGACCCCCGGCATATTGATGGTTCTCCCCTTGGGTAACCAACAATATGCCGGGGGTCTGATGCGTTCATCCGCCACCGCAGGTCAACCACCGACCTTGATCATCCTCGCGATCCCGACAGCGACGGCCCCGAGCAATACAGCGAGCCAGGGCACGATCAACAAGGTTGCGTTCACCCCGGCCACGACGGAGAGTACAAGGCTCGCGAAGATCCCGGTACATCCGAGGTTCGTCCACACCATCATCTGTTCGCCGATGCGGTAGAGCGACTGTGCGTTAGCCTCGGTCACCTCCCTCGGATAATTGAACAGCCGGGGACGACGCGACAACCAGTCAAGCGCTCCAACCAGGAGCAGCAACACCCCGGCCATGATCAGGAGCGAGTACTTCGGCCCCCAATCGTCGGCCTGTCCCAGCCCATTGAAATGCGTCGGGACGGTGGTTGGCATCGACGGGTACATGGCTAGCGTCAGCACCGCGGTGACGACCACGGCGACGCCCGTGACACGACGTAGCCACACAGTGACCTGTCCTGTTACATACGTGCGTTCCGGTCTCGACGAACTACCGAACAACAGTGCTTCACCTCAAAAATTTCACGACATTCCCCTCTACAAACTACAGGTGAGCAGGAGCGCAGGCGCATGGTCGCCTCCACACCCACACCGCCGGCGAATCATTCAGGCGGCAGCGTAATCCCCTGCAATCGCCAACCGTCCGCGCTAGGCTGGCTTCAGCACCGCACCGTGGTTGCTGGGCGCTTCCGGGCTTCCGGGGTGGTCCCGATTGAACTGGTGCGGACCGCTACGGTAACGCCTGACCAGGCGGGGGTTCGAGTCCCCACACTCCTTGAATGGGTTGCCGTCGCGCGGAACACTTTCGGCAGGAGCCTGCGGCCCGGCCCGATCCCGCACCCTGCTTGATCCAGGGTGCGGGGGACGCCCCGGTGCCCCGCCCCCGCCGGACCCGCCCGGCGGCAACCCCTCCAACTTTCCTCGACAACCACGGTGATCACATGGGTTTCCTCCGCTCCCGCCGGAACACGTCCGGCGCGTCCTTCTACATGCCCCTCTCCAACGCCACGGGGTGGCAGCCGTGCACGCTGCGCTCGCCCGTCGCCCTGCCGGGCCACGCCGTCCTGCGGCAGCGGGAAGGACGCATCGAGCGGTTGGACGCCCGGGCCGTCGCGCGTCCCGGCGACCGTTTCCGCCAGGTCGACCGCCGTCGCCGGCTGATCACCGTGCACCCGCAGACCGTCCCCACGTCCGACGCCCTTCCGGTGACCCTCACCCTGGCGATGTCGGTGCACACCGTGGACCCGGTCACCTACGTCTCCGCCGCGCAGGGCCCCGACGAGGAGATCTACCTCGCCGCCCAGATCGCGCTGCGTGAACTCGTCGCCACCCTGCCGCTGGAGGACTTCGCCGGCTCGCGCATCGACCTGTCGCCCGTGCAGGACGCCCTCGGCGACACCGCCGCGTCCGTCGGCGTGACCGTCGACTCCGTCCTGCTCAAGGACGTCAGCCTGCCCGCCGAGTACTCCTCGGCACTGCAGGAGGCCGTGGTGTCCAAGGTCCTCGCCGAGAATGACCTGGAGCGCGCCCGCAACGAGGTCAAGACCACCCGCGCTCGTCTGGCCAGCGCGAAAGTGCTGGAGCAGAACCCCGTCCTGGCGAGGATCCGCATGCTCGAGGCCCTGCCGCAGGGCTCGACGATCGAGGTCCGCCCCGACCAGGTGTAGTCCCCCGTCCCTCCCCCGGGAACTACTGTGGAGGCACAGGACGGTCCGGAGGTCCGCGATCCCCACGTCGGCTGACTACCGCGCGTGCGCTCACCCCGGTCGTCCCAGGCAGAAGCACCAGTCGAGCTTGAGAAGAGCTGCTGTGCTCCACAACTTGAGACGAGGGACGACTCCCATGAAGATCGCGTTGTTCGCGACATGCATCGTCGACGCCATGTATCCCGAGGTGGCGAAGGCGACCGTCGACATCCTGGAACGGCTGGGGCACCGGGTGGTGTTCCCGGAGCGTCAGGCCTGCTGCGGCCAGATGCACATCAATTCCGGCAAGTTCACCGACGCCTACCCGGTGGTCCGCAACCACGTGCGTGCCTTCGAGGACGCCGACTGGGACTACGCCATCGCCCCCAGCGGCTCCTGCGTGGCCTCGCTCGGCCACCAGCACCCGATGATCGCCGACCACAACGGCGACGCCGACCTGGCGTCCCGCGCCACCGGCATCGCCGAGCGCACCTACGAACTGTGCCAGTTCCTCACCGACGTCGAGGGCGTCACCGACGCCTCCGCGCAGCTCGGCAGCTGGTTCCCGCACACGGTGGCCTACCACCCGTCCTGCCACGGCATGCGCCTGCTGCGCCTCGGCGACCGGCAGCGCGACCTGCTGGCCTCCGTGGACGGCCTGGAGCTGCGCACCATCGGCAACGAGGACATCTGCTGCGGTTTCGGCGGCACCTTCTCCGTGAAGAACCCGCAGGTCTCCGGCGCGATGCTCGGCGACAAGGTCGAGGCGGTCATCTCCACCGGCGCCTCGGTGTGCACCGGCGGCGACGTGTCCTGTCTGATGCACATCGGCGGCGGGCTGTCGCGCACCGGACGCCTCGTGCCCGGCGAGGGACGCGTCCCCTCCGCGGTGCACCTGGCGCGGATCCTGGCGTCCACCAGGGAGAACCCGCTGCTGCTGGAGGACCAGGGCGCCACGGTCACCGGAGGTGCGCTGCGATGAGTTCACACACCGTACTGGGCATGCCCACCGTCCCCGGCCACGGCAACCTGCTGGAGACCCACCCCTTCCCCGAGGTCGCCGAGCACGAGCTCGGCAACGTGCAGATGCGCGGCAACCTGCAGCACGCCACCCAGACGATCCGTGGCAAGCGGGCCGCCCGGGTGGACGAGATGCCGGACTGGCAGGCGCTGCGCGACGCCGGCTCCGCCGTCAAGCAGGACGTGATGTCGCGTCTGCCCGAGCTGCTCCAGCAGTTCGAGGAGGCGTTCACCGCGCGCGGCGGCCACGTCCACTGGGCACGCGACGCCGAGGAGGCCAACCGCATCGTCGAGGGCCTCGTCAAGGAGAACGCCCCGCTCACCGAGGACGGCGTGCGCGAGGTGATCAAGGTCAAGTCCATGGCGACCCAGGAGATCGGGCTCAACGAGTACCTTGAACCGCGCGGCGTCAAGGCCTTCGAAACCGACCTCGCCGAACTGATCGTGCAGCTCGGCGGCGACAAGCCCAGCCACATCCTGGTCCCGGCGATCCACCGCAACCGCGACGAGATCCGCCGCATCTTCCTCAACGCCATGGAGGACGTCGACCCCGACCTCGACAACAACCCCGAGCACCTCGCCGAGGCGAGCCGGCGTCACCTACGCCGCAAGTTCATGGAGACCAAGGTGGCGATCTCGGGCGCCAACTTCGGCATCGCCGAGACCGGCACCCTGTCCGTGGTTGAGTCCGAGGGCAACGGGCGCATGTGCGTGACCCTGCCGGAGACGCTGATCACGGTGATGGGCATCGAGAAGCTGCTGCCGTCCTTCCAGGACCTGGAGGTGTTCATGCAGCTGCTGCCGCGCTCCTCCACCGGTGAGCGGATGAACCCCTACAGCTCCTTCTGGACGGGCGTGACCCCGGGCGACGGCCCGCAGAACGCCCACGTGATCCTGCTGGACAACGGGCGGACCCGGGCGCTGGCCGACGAGAACGGGCGGCAGGCCCTGCACTGCATCCGGTGCTCTGCCTGCATGAACGTGTGCCCGGTGTACGAACGCGCCGGCGGCCACGCCTACGGTTCGGTGTACCCGGGCCCCATCGGTGCGATCCTCACGCCATTGCTCACCGGCGTGGACGAGTCCGCGAACGGCTCGTTGCCCTACGCGTCCTCGCTGTGCGGCTCCTGCTACGACGCCTGCCCGGTGAAGATCAACATCCCGGAGATGCTCACGCGTCTGCGCAACGAGGACCAGGAGATCAACCACGGCGGGCCGGTGCCGTCCACGCAGCTGGACGCGGCGTTGGACGGCGCGAAGTGGCTGATGAGTGACGGCCGGCGCATGGGCCTGGCCGAACGCGCACTGCCGCTGGTGCACAAGGTCACCCCGTCGTCCGGGATGACCTCACTGCCCGGTGTGGCCGGGATGTGGACCAGCTCGCGCGACATCCCCCAACCACCGGCGGAGTCCTTCCGCAGCTGGTTCCGCAAGCACGAGAAGGAACAGAAGGAGACCGACCGGTGACTGATTCACGCAATGACGCCCGTACCGAGGTGCTGGCCCGTGTGCGCTCCTCGCTGGGGCTCCGCGACGGGCAGGACAGTGCCGGGACGGTGGACGTGCCGCGCGCCTACCGCAGGACGGGGACGCTGGACGCTGCCGGCCTCGTCGACCTGCTGGTCGACCGGCTCGAGGACTACGACGCCACCGTGACGCGCTGCGACGGCACGTCCGGGGAGATCGCCGGGGCCGTCCGCCACTTCCTGGACAAGGCCGGCGAGAACACCGCCGACCACCGTGTCGTGGTGCCCGCCGCCCTCGACCACGACTGGGTGTCCACCCTGGACGCCGAGATCCTCGACGACTCCACCGAGGCCCCGGTGGGACTCGACGAGATGAACGACGTGTCCGCCGTGGTGACGTCCTCGGCGGTGAGCGTGGCGGACACCGGCACGATCATGCTGGTCGGCCCGGAGTCCGGACGCCGCGCGACGACCCTGGTCCCCGACCACCACGTCGTGGTGGTCAAGGTGGCCGACATCGTGGAGATCGTCCCCGAGGCGATCACCCGGCTGGTCAGCGAGGGGCTAGACGACCACCCGGTCACGATGGTCTCCGGACCGAGCGCGACCGTGGACATCGAGCTGATCCGTGTGCAGGGTGTGCACGGTCCGCGCACGCTGGACGTGGTGATCGCCGGCTAGCGTCCCGCCGCGGCGCACCAGTGGTGCACCTGTGGCACCCAATGCGAGACAGCAACCCCGGAGGTCGGTGTGACCGACCTCCGGGGTTATTGTCTCGCAGTTCCTGATCAGGCGAACCGGGCACCGCGTCCGAAACCGCGTCCGAAACCACGGCCGAAGTCACGGCCCGTCATGCCCATGCGCAACATCGCCATCCGGCCCATCTCGGACCGCGGGTCCATCCCGTGCTCCTCGAAGCCGTCGAAACCCTCGGCGCCATTCGGGATGTCGCCGGCCTCACGGTCGCACCACTCGGCACGGTCCTCGTCGGGACGCTCACCGCCACGACCGCCGCGACCACCACGCCGGCCCCGTCCACCGTGTCCGCCACGACCGCCGTGGCCACCGAATCCGGGCTCGCCGCCGAAGGGGTGCGGACCGCCGAAACCACGGCCCCGACCGTCGCCGCCACCTTCGCCGCGGAAGTCGCCCCGGAAATCGTCGGGGAACTTCGCACGCACCGCGTCCGACACCCGGTCCAGCAGCTCGCCGAACTGGTCGCGCTCCTCCTCGGACAGCACGTCGAAGGGATCCTCCATCTCCTGGAAGCCCGACTCCGCAGTCCTGCCCTCCTCGGTGATCTCGACGTTGAAGGTGCGACGGTCGGTCTCATCGCGCTTGCGTTCCACGAGCCCGGCGGACTCGAGCTTGCCGAGCAACTCGCTCAGCGACTGGGGACGCACACCCAGCATGTAGGCCAGTTCGCGCTGCGGCATCGGGCTACGCAGGGTCAGGATGCGCAGCACCCTGCCCTGACCGGCGCGCATTCCGCCGAATGCCCGGCCCCCGCGACCCATCATGTCCATACGCCGCAACATCATGGCGAGGTGGGTGAGGCGGTCGGCGAGATCCGGGGACGCCGTAATGTTCGCTGCGTTCTCGGCGTTCTCGGCGCCAGCTGCGTTCTGGTTGTTCTCTGCGTTCTGGTTGTTCTCGGTCATGTCTTCCATGTCCACTCCTTGAGTTGATGCGGTACCTGTTGTTCAGGTACCTGCTGATGTAGATACTACGCAGGCACCTGACAATGTCAAGCGGTACCTTCGCATCTCCTCTTTGCGCAGGCAGGAACCCCAGGGGTTGGTGCCACCATCCCCTGGGGTTGCTGTCTCATCGAGCCGCCGCGGTCACCACCGCGATCTTCACCGCGGGCACATGGGTCAGTCCTCCACGAATCCCTCGTCGCGCAACCAGTCCCAGGCCACGTCGACGGGCTCCTCGCCGTCCACGTCGATCCGGGCGTTGAGGTCGATCAAGGTCTCGTCCTCCAGTTTCTCCGACACCGGGCCGAAGAGGTCGGCGATCTGCGGGTACTCGTCCATGAGCCCCTCGGCCACCACCGCCGAGAGGTTGTACTTCGGGAAGAACTGCTTGTCGTCCTCGAGGATCTGCAGGTCCAGCGCCTTGATCCGGCCGTCGGTGGTGAACACCTCGCCGAAGTTGCAGGTGCCACCGGCCGTCGCCGCGTAGATCGCACCGGTGTCCATCAACGACTGGTCGACGTCCGCCGGGGTCAGCCCGTAGGCCTCGAGCATCGGGATCAGGCCGTCGTTACGGTTGGCGAACTCCGACTCCACGCACAACGTGCGCTCGGCACGCGGCACCTCAGCCAGGTCGGAGAGCGTCTCCACCCCGAGTTCCTCGGCGACCGGACGGGTCGTGGCGAAACCGTAGGTGTTGTTCATCGGCGCCGGCGGCAACCAGACCAGCCCGTTCTCCTTCTCCTCGTCACGGACCGCCTCGTACTGCTTCTGCTCGTCCGGGATGGGGTCGTCGTGGTTGAGGTAGGTGGTCCAGGCACTGCCGGTGTACTCCCACTGCATGTTCACGTCGCCCTCGACCATGGCCTGACGTGCACTGGAGGATCCGGGAATATTGGTGAGGTCCTTGACGTCCGCCCCGGCGGACTGGAAGAGGATCACCGCCATCTTGCCCAGCAGGACCTGCTCGGTGAAGTTCTTCGAACCCACCGCCACTGTGGCACCGGAGAGGTCGACGTCCTCCACGTCGCCGGCGAGCGTGCCGGTGGGACTGTAGCCGCCGGCGGTGCCCAGGCCACAGGCCGTGGCGAGCACCGCGGAAAGCGCGGTGACCAGGGCGAGGACCTTGACACGGAGGCCCCGGAAGGCACGGAAGCCACGGTGGCCGCGTGGTGCGGCGCGTTCAGTCATGGTGGTCATGGCTCAGAGTCCCTTCGGGGTCAGCGCGACTTCGAGCAGCCGGCCCACCCATTCGACCATCAGGGCCAGCAGGGCGATGAGGATCGCGCCCGAGACCAGGACGTTGAAGCGGTAGAGCGTGATGCCCGTCTGGATCAGTGCACCGAGGCCACCGGCGTCGATGAAGGTGGCGAACGCGCCGGCACCGACCAGCAGGACCAGCGCGGTCCGCGCACCGGTCATGATCACCGGCAGCGCCATGGGGAACTCCACGCGGAAGAGCACCTGCACCGGGGACATCCCCATGCCGCGGGCCGCCTCCACGAGCTGGCGGTCCACACCGGTCAGCCCGGTGACCGTGTTCGCCAGCACCGGCAGGAAGGCGTAGATGCTCAGCGAGAGCACCGCCGTGGGGGTGCCGAAACCCAGCCAGATCGCCAGCAGCACGATGACACCGATGACCGGCGCGGACTGGCCGATGTTGCCGATCAGCGTGGTCAACAGCGAGAGGATGCGGGAGCGTCGGCGGGTGAGCAGCACCCCGACGGGCACGGCCGTGGCCAGCACGATCACCGCACACATCACCACCAGGACGATGTGCTCACGCGCCATGGTCGCCACACTGCCCCACGCCAGGGCGCGGGCCTCGACGTCGCCCAGGTCGGCGGTCTGCCGCCAGGTCACCCAGCCGAGGAAGACGACCGCGACCAGGACGGGGATGCCGATGATGAGGAGTTTGTCCTCCCCGGAGAGCCTGCGCAGCATGTCACCCCACCCCGTCCGAGTTGAGCTTGCGGATGTAGTCGGTCACGCTCTCGTAGAAGATCACGCCGACGTAGCGGCCACGTTCAGTGACCATCGCACCGCCGTGGCTGGAGACCAGCATCGAGTCCAGGGCGTCGTTCACCGTGGAGCGCCGCTCCACGGTGGTCTCCAGGTCGATGCCCGGACGCGGGACGGTGCCGGCGCCCTGCAGGGCGCGCAGCCAGACCCAGTCGTGGGGACGTCCCCGGTCGTCGAGGATGATCACGCTGTCCTCGCCCGCGGCGCGCACCCGCTCGACGACCGACGCGGCGTCCTCCCCGATGGTGCAGGTCGGGAACTCGTCGAAGCCCACGTCGTCCACCCGCAGCAGCGAGAGCTGCTTGAGCTTGGAGCCGGAGCCGACGAAGTCGGCGACGTAGTCGTCCGCCGGGTTGCCGAGGATCTGGTCCGGGGTGTCGTACTGGGCGATGCGGGCGTGCTCCTTGAGCACGAGGATGCGGTCGCCGAGCTTCACCGCCTCGTCGATGTCGTGGGTGACGCACACGATGGTCTTGTGCAGCTCGGCCTGCAGGCTGATCATCTCGTCCTGCAGCCGTTGCCGGGTGATCGGGTCCACCGCGCCGAAGGGCTCGTCCATCAGCAGGACGGGCGGGTCGGCGGCGAGACCGCGGGCCACGCCGACGCGCTGCTGCTGGCCGCCGGAGAGCTCCCGGGGGAAGCGGGCGCGGTAGACCGACGGGTCGAGGCCGACGAGGTCGAGCAGTTCGTCGACCCGGGCGGTGATGCGCTTCTTCTCCCACTTGAGCAGCCCGGGGACCAGTCCGATGTTCTGCGCGACGGTCATGTGCGGCAGCAGGCCACCGCCCTGGATCACGTAGCCGACGTTGCGACGCAGCTCGGTGGGGTTCTTCTTCGTGACATCCTCGCCGCCGATGCTGATCACCCCGTCCGAGGGCTCGATCAGCCGGTTGATCATCTTCAACGAGGTCGTCTTCCCGCAGCCGGACGGCCCGACGAACATGACGGTCTCGCCCGCGGGGATCGTGAGGTTCAGGTCCTCCACCGCGGCGGCGTCCTGCCCGGGGTAGCGCTTGGTAATGCCGGAGAGTTCGATCTCGGCGCCGGAGTTCTGTCGGTCGTTCGTCATGCGCGGATCCCCTTCGAGGTCGTGAGTCGGCCCAGCAGGACGAGGACGGCGTCCAGGATCAGCGCGACGATCACCACGCCGATCGTCCCCACCAGGGTGTAGTACAGAGCGTTGGCGCTGCCGATGTGGCTCAGACCGGTGAAGATGTACCCGCCGAGCCCGGGGCCCAGCGCGTAGGCGGCGATCGCCGCGACACCCATCGACATCTGCGCGGAGACCCGCACGCCGGTGAGGATCACCGGCCACGCCAGCGGGAGCCGCACCCGCAGGAAAATCGCGGGGGAATTCATCCCCTGACCGCGGGCGGCCTCGATGAGTTCCGCCGGGACACTCTGCAACCCGACAATCGCATTACGCAGAATCGGGAGGGTGGCGAAGAAAACCACGATGAAGACCGAGGGAAGCGTGCCGATTCCCACCAACGGAATCACCAGGCCGAGCAGGGCCAACGACGGAATCGTCAACCCGATGGCCGAAAGCGCGTTCGCGACCGGGGTCAGACCACGGTAGTTCGTCACGACGACGGCGATGACCAGTGCAATCACGGTGGCGAGGATGATCGCCTGCACGACCAGACTCGCATGCTGGTAGGAGCGGAACAGAATGTCGGTCCACCGTGAGGAAATGAATTCATTCACTGGGTCACGTCGCTTCGTCGTCGGTATGGGATTTTCAGTAGCCTTGAGTGGTGTACGTCACAGACGAACAACGATAGGCCAGCGCACAACCCCGTGCAACCCGGCACATTTCCCCGATCGGCCCGTCCCGGCGAAATTCACCGCACTAATGCCGGAAAACCCCGGCTCATGACCGGCGTCGCAGACCCGATCACGGGAGCGCCGCGCGGCGTAGGATTCTCCCCGCCCGCCTGCCGCGGGGCCGATCACGACCATCCCCCGGAGAAGGAGACGACCGCCGTGCCCGAGTATCCCCGGAACCTGCGCCGAAAGGTCCGCGTCCGCCGCGCACTCAACAACGAGACCTACGCGGCCTTCGCCCTCGTCGCCGCGACCGTCGCCGCGTTGGTCTGGGCCAACGTCGGCACCAGCTACGACACCGTGTGGGGCACGGAGGTGGGGTTCACCGTCGGGAACTTCTCCTTCAACCTCGAGTTCAGCGACTGGGTCGACGAGGGCCTCATGGCCTTCTTCTTCCTCATGGTCGGACTCGACGTCCGCCGTGAACTCACCCTCGGCGAACTGCGCACGCGGGAGCGGGCGATCCTCCCCGTCGTCGCCGCGGTCGGCGGGCTGATCGTGCCGGCCCTGATCTTCCTGGCCGTCACCCACGGCGAGGACTACTCGTCGGCCTGGGGGTCGGTGATCTCCACCGACACCGCCTTCGCCCTCGGCATGCTCGCCCTGATCGGACCGCGCAATGCGCCGCGCCTGCGGATCTTCCTGCTGGCCCTGGCCGTGGTGGACGACATCGGCGCACTGTCGGTCATCGCCGTGTTCTACACCGACGAGCTGAACGTGGGCGCGTTGCTGCTGGGCCTCCTGGGCCTGGTCGGCATCTGGTTCCTGCAGCGCGCGCACATCTGGCGGGTCCTGCCCTACGCCGTGCTCGGCGTGTACACGTGGGCGTGCTTCTTCACCGCCGGCGTGCACGCCACGTTGGCCGGTGTGCTGATCGCCCTGCTGCTCCCGGTCTACCCTCCGCGCCGGTCGGACATGGCGATGGCGTCCACGGCGTTCCACCTGTTCCGGCAGGCGCCGCAGCCCGACATCGCCCGCAACGTCCGCTCGGTGGTCGCCTACACCGTGCCGCTGAACCAGCGGTTGTCGGACGTCCTGCCGCCGTACGTGAACTTCCTGGTGGTGCCGCTGTTCGCGCTGGCCAACGCGGGCGTGGCGCTGAGTTCGGACGCCTTGGGAGACGCCTTCACCTCGAAGCTGACCTGGGGCGTGGTGCTCGGCCTCGTCGTCGGCAAGGCCGTCGGCATCACCGTGGCGTCCTTCCTCGTCCTGCGGTTCATCCCGTCGGCCAGGCTGCCCGGTCTCGACCTGCCCCGCATCGCCGGCGCCGGTGTGCTCTCGGGCATGGGCTTCACCATCTCGCTGTTGGTCGTGGGCCTGGCGATCCCCGACGAGACGCACGCCGACCAGGCGCGCGTGGGCGTGCTGCTGGCGTCCGCCATCGCACTGCTCCTCGCCTGGGTGGTGTTCCGCCTCGGCGACCGCGCCCGGCCGCTGCCGGTGCCCGCCGGCACCTCGCTCACCAGGGCGGTCTCGCCGGAGGGCGATCACGTGCGTGGCCCGAAGGACGCCCCGGCGAGCATCGTCGTCTACGCCGCGATGAATCTCACTTACCGGCACGACACCGCCGACGCGCTGCTCGACGTGCACCGCAAGTACGGTGACGAGCTCCAGCTCGTGCTGCGTCACCACACGACGTCGGACGCGTCGCTGACCGCGGCGCTCGCGCTCGAGGCAGCCGGGGCGCAGGGACGTTTCTGGGACATGCACGACGAACTGACCAAGGTCCGTGGCGAGATCGACAACGACGCCGTGCGGGAGTCCGCCACGACCATCGGTCTGAACGTGGAGGAGTTCGAGGAGAGGATCTCCCGCCAGGTCGACGTGAGCCGGGTCGACGACGACAACCTCGACCTGGAGGACGCCGACGTGGGCTCCGAACCGGTCGTGTACGTCAACGGTTCACGCTTCGACGGCCCGCTGAACGGCCTCGCCCTGGCCGTGCAGGTACGGAAGGTGCTGGACGGGAAGGCAGTGCCCTCACGGTAGTGACCGCGGGGAACGGAACCCGCCGCCGCTCCGTTTGGTTTTTCACTCATGTAAAGTACCAAACATGAGAATCCTGACACTCCCGGGCGACGGCATCGGCCCGGAGATCACCACCGCCACCCTCGACGTCCTGCACCACCTCGACACCACCCGCGACCTGGGCCTCCAGGTCGAGCAGGACACCGTCGGCCTGGCCTCCCTCGCCGCCGAGGGCACCACCCTGCCGCCCCGCGTCCTCGAGCGCGTCCCGCAGGTCGACGGCGTAATCCTCGGCCCGGTGTCCCACTACGACTACCCGCCGGCGTCCGAGGGCGGCGTCAACCCCTCCGGGGCCCTGCGCACCACCTTCGACCTGTACTCCAACCTGCGGCCCTGCCGCACCCGCCCCGGCCTGGCGCAGCTGTCCGTGCTGCGCGACCCGATGGACCTGGTGATCGTGCGGGAGAACACCGAGGGCTTCTACGCCGACCGCAACATGGCCGCCGGCGGCGGCGAGTTCATGCCCGACGAGGACTCCGCCTTCAGCCTGCGCAAGATCACCGCCCACGCCAGCCGTCAGGTCGCCCGCGCCGCCTTCGACCTGGCCCGCACCCGCCGCGGCAAGGTCACGGCGGTGCACAAGGCCAACGTCCTGAAACTCACCGACGGACTGTTCCTGCGCGAGGTCCGCGCGGTCGCCGCCGACTACCCGGACGTGGAGCTGGAGGAGCTGATCGTCGACGCCGCGGCCGCGCACCTCATCCGCCGCCCGCAGGAGTTCGACGTGCTGGTCACCACCAACATGTTCGGCGACATCCTGTCCGACGAGGCCTCGGAGCTCTCCGGCAGCCTCGGCCTCGCCGGCTCGTTGAACGTGGGCGCGGACATCGCCGTCGCCCAGGCGCAGCACGGCTCCGCCCCCGACATCCAGGACCGCGGCATCGCCAACCCCACCTCCCTGATCCTGTCGGCGGCGATGCTGCTCGACTGGTACGGGAACAAGAAGCACCGGCCGGCGTTGTGCGCCGCGGCCGCCGAACTCACCGCCGCCGTCGACGCCGTCCTCGACGACCCCGCCACCCGCACCGGTGACCTCGGCGGAACGCTGGGCACCGCGGAGTTCGCCGCGGCGGTCACCGCACAGCTGGGTGACCGGCCCAGCGACCGGTAGACGTCCCTACCTCCCCTTCTCCTCCGCGACCCCGCCGAGATGCTCACCGAGCAGGGCGGACGCCTCGGCGAGGCGTCCGTCCAGCACCAGGTCGGCGATCGCGACGTGCTCGGCGCAACGCGCCTGCGCGCGCGCCGGACGCAGCGTCCTGCGGTACTCCTGCAGGCGGCGCAGCCGGTTGACCCGCGCCACCGAGTCCACGAGGAAGGGGTTGTGCGCGCCGGCGACGAGCACCTCGTGGAAGCGGGAGTTCAGGTCGAACAGCTCCGGTACGCTCACCTGCACCGCACGCCCGTCGGCCAGGGCGACCTGTTCGGCGCGGCGCGCCGTGAGTTCGGCGACGTCCACCCGGTAACCGGGCTCCAGCAAGGCGGCGGGCTCCACGATCAGCCGGAAGCGGTGGCTCTGCCGGTAGGCGTCCGACGAGGTCAGCACCTCGCGGAAGCGCCACCCGTAGCCCGGCGCGGGTTCGGCCCACCCCTCGGACGCGATGCGTCGCAGCACCTGCTGCAGCTGCCCGGCGCCCAGGCCGTAGCGTCGCATCAGCGCGTTCTCGGTCACCTGCTCGCCCAGCTCTCCGTCGAGCCGGTCGCCGGCGATCGCGAGGTAGGCGGCCTCCTCCGGCCCCGCGTCCTGCCCGGCGGGCGGAAGCTGCGCGAGGACGTGGCCGCGGCCGTCGCGTCGCACCGTCCCGGCCTCCACTAGCAGCGCCAGCGCGGCACGCACCGGCGTGCGCGACACCCCCAGTTGCCCGGCCAGGGTGCGCTCCACCAGGCGGGTGCCCTCCACGGCACCGTTGCGCCGCAGGTCGTCGACGATACGGGTACTCAGCTGCTCGGCGAGCGGTGTCGCGTCCACTACAGCAGCGTGAGTTCCGGACGGGCGCCGGTGGCGTCGGTGCGGTCCAGGTGCGCGTGCTCGTTGAACGACACCAGCTCCGCCCCCACGTAACCCGCCCGCGGGTCCCGCGGCTCGTCGGCGACCTTGATCACCGTCACCGAGGCGTTGTACACCCGCCCCATCAGCGGCGGGACGACCTGACGCGACAGGCCGGACACCGCCGCGGTACAGGTGGCGATCACCCCGGCGGACGTGGCGACCACCGCACCACCGTCCTGGCGTGCGGACGCTGCGGCGCGGGTCAGCCCGCTGAGCACCGTGGCCCGGAACTGGCGGAAGCTCTCCCCGCCGACCCACTCCCCGATCGCGCCGGCGAGCACCTCGCGCATCACCGGGGCGGCGTCCGGTGCGTCCTCATCGTGCCCCGTCGCCGCCTTCAACCGCGCGGCGGTCTCCGGGTTGCGACGCAGCCACGGCACGACGACGGAGTCGGAGTCGAGCTCCTTCCACGCTGTGTCGGTGACAGGTTCGGCGGCCGGTTCGGTACCGTCCAGCGCCCGGGCGACGGCGGCGGCCGTGTCGTGCTGGCGGTGCAGCGGGCCGCAGATCACCGGCAGGCGTGGGCCACCGTCGAGACGACGGGCCAAGGCCTCGCCCACCGTCGCCGCCTGGCGTCGTCCCAGGTCGGTCAGCCCGTCGTACCGGCTCTCCACCGAACGTTCGTCACCGGCACCGCCGTAACCGGACATCCCTGCGCCGGCCTGGCCGTGACGCACGAGGTAGATCAGTGCCATCGTTCGCTCCTGTCCCTGGCGGGCGGACCGCCGTCGGCATCTGCGCCACTGCCGGTTGAACAGTGGTTCACTGAGTTTTTCCCCAGGTTATACGATGCTGCGTTCACGAACGGGCCCGAGTCCCGCACCGTGCGCCGGAGCGGGGACGCCGCTACCCGCTGACCGGCACCCCGCGCAGGTCCTTGCGCAGGATCTTGCCGGTGCCGGACTTCGGGATCTCGTCGACGACCTCCACCATGCGGATCTTCTTGTACGGGGCGACCTGCTCGGCGACCCACGCGATCAAGGCGTCCTTGTCCACCGTGACCGGCTCCCCGTCGTGCACCTGGGCGACGACGAAGGCGCGCGGCAGCTCCTCGCCGTCCTCCTCACGGATGAATCCGACGACCGCGGCGTCGGCGACGTCCTCGTGCGTCATCAGCAACGCCTCGAGCTCCGCCGGGGCGACCTGGTAGCCCTTGTACTTGATCAGTTCCTTGGCCCGGTCGACCACGTACACGTTGCCCTCGTGGTCGTACTCCACCACGTCACCGGTGCGCAGCCAGCCGTCGCCGACGAGGGTGTTCTGTGTGGCCTCCTCGTTGTCGAGGTAGCCGAGCATGATCTGCGGGCCACGGACCCACATCTCACCGGAGTCGGACTTCTCGCCCTCGTTGCCGGGCGGCAGGATCTCGCCGAGGGCCTCGTCGGTGAGGTCCACGACCTTGCACTCGGTGTTCGCCACCGGCAGGCCGATGGACTCCAACGGGGTGGTGCCACGGATGCCGGTGTGGGTCACCGGGGAGGTCTCGGTCATCCCGTAGCCCTGCACCACCGTGACGCCGAGACGCTCCTGCACCGCCGCGGCGAGCGCGTGGTCCAGGGCGGCCGCGCCGGAGAGCAGGGTCTTGAGCTTGTCCAGGTCGTAGTCGTCGACCAGCGGGTGCTTCGCCAGCACCACGGCGATCGGCGGGGCCACGAAGGAGAAGTCGATGCCGTGCGCCTGGTGCAGCTCCAGGAAGGTCTTCAGGTCGAACGAGGGCATGGTCACCAGGTGCGCCCGGTTGGCCAGCGTGGTGTTGAGCACCGTGTTCATCCCGTAGATGTGGAAGAACGGCAGCACGGCCATCACCGAGGAGTTGCGGTCCTGCCCGTTCTCGGTGAGCTGCGGCAGGGTCTGCAGGATGTTGGCCACGAGGTTGGTGTGGCTCAGCCGCACGCCCTTGGGCACACCGGTGGTGCCCGAGGAGAACGGCAGGACGGCCACGTGGGACGCCGGGTCGATCGTCACCTCCGGGGCCGGGTGGCCCTGCTGCAGCATCGCCGCCAGGCCCTGCGTGCCGTCGGTGAGGTCGACGATCGCCTCGTCCGACAGCCCTGCCTTTCGGGCGCCGTCGGCGCCGTTGGGGCCGAGCATCTCGACGGTGAACAGCAGGGACGCCCCGGCGATGGTGACCTGCTTGGCCACGTCCTCGGCGGTGTTCAGTGAACCGACGGTGGTCACCGTCGCCCCGGCGCGCAGGATGCCGTGGAAGGCCACGACGAAGGCGTGGGTGTTCGGGCAGTGCAGGGCGACGACGTCGCCCACCCCCACCCCGCGGGCGGCCAGCGCCCCGGCGAAGAGGTCGACCTGCTGGCGCAGCTCACCGTAGCTCACGGTTACGCCGGTGGCGGAGTCCGTGACGGCCGGACGCTCCTCGTCGCCGGGTGCGAGGGTCCCGAAGACCTGGTCGTAAACGCTGATGTCGGGCACGTCGATGCGGGGGTAGGGACTCGCGACTGGCACGGTGGCTCTCCTGGTCTCTCGGCTCTCGCGTCGGCTCCCGGGACCACCGTGCGGTGGCCGCGGTCACACTGTTGCGCTTTGAGGATCAAACTACCGTCCGAGGTCCCCCTCCCGCAGCGTATTCGGCCCACCCAGGACCTGCTCGGTGATGACATCCGTCAGTCGCATCCCTGACAGGTGGCCCTACCTGGGGGAAGTCACCGCCAGCAGAATCGGGGGCATGATTTCCGACACCATCGCAGACCTCTTCCAACGCTTCGCGGAGTACGCCGCCTCGGTGGAGCCCTGGCAGCAGTTCCTCGTGATCCTGCTCGCCGGTGCAGTGCCCTTCATCGAGTCCTACCTGGGCAGTTTCCTCGGCGTGGCCCTGGGGATCGAACCGTCGGCCGCCGTCGTCGCCACCGCGGTGCTGGGCAACGTGCTCTCCACCTTCGCCCTGATCGCCCTGGCCGCCCGTGCCCGCCGTGCCACCACCTCGAGGCGCGGTGGCGAAAAGACCACGAGCAACCGCCAGCGGAAGATCGCCCGCTACGTGGAGAAACTCGGCGTGCCCGGCGTCTCCCTGCTGGGGCCGATCATCCTGGCCAGCCAGATCACCGGCCCCACCCTGGTGGCCCTGGGCGCGGACAAGCGGGCCGTCTACCTGTTCCAGGGCGTCGCGATCATCGCCTGGGGCGTGCTCTTCGGGTTCTTCGGCGACCTCGTCATCTCCTGGTACCTGTGACCGTGAGCGCAGAGGCGAACCGGGCGAACACCTCGTCCGGGTCCAGTCCGGTGAGGACGCGGGCATTCGCCGGACGTCCCCAGTACGGGCCCACCGCCGTGTCTTCTGTGCCCGCCGCGCCGCCGTCCACCCAGTCGGCGACGGTCGTGCCGCGCAGCAGCGCCGACTCCGCCTCCACCGCCACCGTCGCCGCCCGGAAGTCCGCCCCGACCTCCCCCAGCATCACCATCGCCGCGGCCAGGTCGTGGATCTGCGCGAGGTAGCCGACACCCACCGACTCGTGGAACTCGAAGTAGAACCGCAGTGCGTCACGCAGCAGGTCCGGCAGCTCACCGGCAAACCCGGCAAGCATCGCCTCCAGACGCTCCGGGGTCAACAGCACCTGCTCGGTCACGTTCAACGGGCAGATCACCGGCGGCACCGCCCCCTCCGGCCAGTTCTCCAGCGCGAAGGACAACGCGTGCGGGTCGACCCACGTGTTCCACTCCGCCGTGGGAGTCGTATTACCCGGGTAGGTGAACGCCCCGCACATCAGCGTCACCTGCGCGCCGCGCAGCACCTCCGGGGCGCGCTCCACCGCGTAGGCCAGGTTCGTCGCCGGCCCCGCCACCAGCAGGTGTTCCGGGGCGGCACGCCGCCACGCCGCCACCGCCGTCGCAGCGTCCGACGCGTCCGGCACGTTCAGCACATGCGGCGTCCAGTACCCCAACCCCTCCGGGCCGTGCGTCTCCGGCGTGGTCGTCAGCGGCAGCACCCGCGGCGCCTGCGCGCCCGCCACGACCGGGACGTCCGACGCCCCGGCGACCCGCAGCACCTCGAGGGAGTTCCGCGCCGCCAGCGCCGCGGTGGTGTTGCCCGCCGACGTCGTGACCTGCAGATCAATGGCACCCGACCGATGCTTCGAGGCCAACCACACCAGCGCCAACGCGTCGTCGATACCGGTGTCCACGTCGGCGACGACCCGCGTCGGGGCGTCCCGCGCACTCACCGCTGCACCGTCTCCGCCGTGGCGTCGTCCCACCCGAGGGAGAGGAAGGACGCGTCGCCGTCGGCGAACGCCGCGACGTCCTGCACCACCGACGCCAGGTCCCCGGCGTGCCGCCGGAAGTGAGACCGCCGCGTCCGGTACTCCACCACCCAGCCGTTGCCCAGGCGGGCGGCCTGCACGAAGGTGACGTGCCCGACCGCGGACGCCTCCAACGCCGACTTCCCGCCGGCCAACCCCGACTCCACGACCACGTAGGGGATGCCGTCGTCGGAACGCTCCCGCCGGTCGGCGTCCGCGGCGAGCGTGGCGTGCACGCTGCCGGCGTCCACGTGCAACGTCACCGTGCCCACCGACGAGCGCATCCGCAGCCCACGGTCCACCCCGGTCGGGTTCACCCAGATCTGCTCCATGTCGTCGACCATGCACAACCCCAGTTCACAGGCCTTGTCCTGGAGCACGGGGCCCGTGGTCGCCGCCTCGGAGAACGGCAGCACCACGTGCAGCACGTCGTTCGCCGGCACCACCGGGTACTCCAGCACCGTGAAGGAGTCGACCCCGGCGACCCCCGCGCCGCCGAAGTCGCAGTGCTCGTTCACCCACGCCGCCAGGGCCGCCACCGACCGCGGCGCAGGACGCCCCGGGTGCGGGTCCCCACCACCGCGGCGGAACGCCTCCGGGTGGGTGGTGGCGCTCATGTCGTCGCCGAGTTCCTCGTGGATCCTGTGCGCCTCGGCGACGAGATCCTCGTCGGGACGGTAGCTGTCACCTGCACAAGGACGGAAGAAGAGGAAGCCGAGGGTCATGCCGACCCATTCTATGGTGATGCGTATCACCGCCGTAAGCGTTGGGGTGGTGAACCACCCCCGCCACCGCAGACTAGACTGCCACCCCATGAGAGCAGCAGTCGCCGACCGCCCGGGACCGCTCGACGAGGTCGTCACCGTGGACACCGTCGCCGAGCCCGGCCCGCCCGGCCCCACCGAGCTGACCGTCCGGATGACCGCCACCACCGTCAACCCGTCCGACGCCGTGACGGTCTCCGGGGCGTACGCCTCACGCACCACCTTCCCGATGGTCCCCGGTTTCGAGGGCGTCGGCGTGGTCGAGGCCGTGGGGCGCGACGTACCTTCCCACCTGCGGGACCTCGTCGGACGCCGCGTCCTGCCGCTGGGTGGGCCCGGCTGCTGGCAGCAACGCCGCTCCGTGGAGCACTCCTGGTGCGTGCCGGCGCCGGAGGACCTGTCCGACCGCACCGCCTGCTTCTCCTACATCAACCCGCTGACCGCCTCCATGCTGGTGACACGACACTGCGCGGGAGCCTCCTCCGTACTGGTCACCGCAGCGACATCCGCCATCGCCGGGCACCTGGCCGAGCTGCTGACCGAGTGGACGTCGCTGCGCCCGGTCGGACTGGTGCGCGGCACACCGGGCAGCACCGTCGCCGACCCCGAACGGTGGTCCGGCCTGGTCAGCACCGCCGAGCCCGACTGGCGCACGCAGCTACGGTCGCGGTTCGGGACGTCCGGCGGGCCGGACGTGATCCTCGACTGCATCGGCGGATCTCTCGGCACCGACCTGGTCGACGCCCTGGCCCCCGGAGGCACCCTGGTGCTCTACGGACTGCTCTCCGGTGAACCGCTGCCCATGGACTGCTTCGACGGACGACGCGGCACCCGCGTGGAAATGCTCCGCCTACGCGACACCGTGCACTCCCATCCGCGCCACCTCCTCCCCGAGCTGTTCACCCCGGTCTTCGACCTGCAGCGACGCGGCCTGCTGCACACCCCCGTCTCCGTGGAGACCGGGCTGGACGGACTGCCCGGGGTGCTGGGGGGCGGTGGTGTTGGCGGTGGCGGCAGTGGTTTCGGGCGCGGCAAGATCCTCATCGACCCGTGGGCCTGACCAGCCGTGAAGCTGCTGCACCAGCCCCCATGTCATCTGACTCATGCCCCAGGTCAAGAATCGGCTGTTTCCTGACCTGGGGCATGAGTCAGATGACATCGCCGAGTCCCGCCCCGTCGCCGCAGAATCCCCATCCAGCCGCCGGCGTGGCAGGGGCCTCAGTTTTTCTCCCCTTCTCCCACGGGTTCGAGAAGTAGCCCGAGCAGTTCACGGAAAACCTGCTTCTGCGACGCATCCAACTGCGCCCCGAACGGCGCTTCCGTATTCACCACCTCAGCGAGCTGCAGCCTCAACGCCTCCCCTTCCTCCGTGAGCTTCAGCATCTTGATGCGCCGGTCCGCTCCGGACACTCGATATGCCAGCCCACGCTCCTCGAGATGATCGGCGATACCCGTGACATGCGACGGGTCGCAGGCCAGTTCACCTGCCACGAAGCGCATCGACTGCGGTTCACCCAACAGCAGGACGGTCCGGGCCAGATGGACCGGCACGCCAAGAGGCTCCACTGCGGCAGCGAAGTCCGCGCGTGCTCGTTCCGCCACCGTCACGACCATGCGGGCGAGGACCCGCGACTCAGCTATCTCGGCATCGTGCTTACTCATGCCGCAACAATACATGACTTGCCAATGCTTGAGTACTCAACTATTGTCCAGTCCACTACCAAGTAACCGACCAGACAGCGAGGAACTCATGACCTCAACCCGCACCACCCCGGAAGCAGCCCCGACACAGGCCCCTGCTCAGACCTGGGCGCAGCCTCCCAAACGAAACCTGCGAGCCGCTGCGCCATTCAAGCTGGGACGCCACGCCATCATCACCGTCGGCGCAACAGTCGCCAACGCCCTGGTCTTCGCAGGCGGATCCGCAGCCGGGGCGTCAATGACTATCGATTCTTCCGCTTATTCGCAGATCACCATGCCTATGACCATTACCGCGACCCTCATTCCCCTGTTGGGGGCCGGCGCCGCAACGTGGCTGATCGCCCGTCGGACTCCTCGTTTCAGGACTGTCGCGTTATGGCTCGGACTGTCGGTGGCGTTGCTTTCGACGGCGAGCCCGTTCGTCGTCGCGCAGGACACCGCGACCACACTGTCGCTGGCTGCCATGCACCTCGTCGCGGCCATCGCCTGGTCCACCGGACTCACCAACAAACTCCACTGAAAGGACACAATATGACCACCATCGCAGTATTCGGAGCCACCGGACAGCAGGGCGGTGCCGTCGTCGACGCACTCCTCGAGGACGGGTCAGTTTCCGTCCGCGCACTTGTCCGCGACCCGGAGGGACAGAAGGGCACAGACCTGGCAGAACGTGGAGTCGAGGTAGTACCGGGGGACCTCACCGACCCCGGCAGTCTCGACAAGGTCCTGACCGGCGTCGACGCCGCATTCGCCATGACCGCCCCGATCGGTCTTGACGGCACGGATTTCGAGATCAGTACAGGTAGAGCCATTGCCGACGCCGCCAAGCGAACGGGACTTACCCACCTCGTGTTCAGCTCCGTCGGAGGGGCCGAACGCAACACGGGGATCGCCCACTTCGACAGCAAGCGTCGTGTCGAGGAGTACATCAGGTCGCTAGGGATCCATGCCAGCATCGTCCGCCCGGTGTTCTTCATGGAGAACCTACTGGGCATGGGGATCAACGTCGAAGACGGCACCGTGGTCGTCCGCATGCCATTGCCGGACGACATTCCTCTGCAGAGGATCGCAGTGCGAGACATCGGGCGAGTCAATGCGTCGGTGTTGCTTGGAGGCACGCCGGTAGAGGCGGCTGACGTGGAGATCGCCGGCGATGAACTCACCGGTTCGCAGATCGCGAAGGTGTTCGGCGACGCCGTCGGGCTCCCCTCCCGATACGAGCCTCTCCCCCTCGATGTCTTGGCTGGCCCAGGTGATGCGGCGACGATGTTCGCGTGGTTCGCCGACCTCCCTGCCTACCGGGCCGACTTCGCCATCACGCGTGAACTCGACCCGGGCCTCCTCGACCTCAACGCCTGGGCCACGAAGTCGGATGGGCCGCCCACAACTAACCGCTGGATGCCAGACCTTAACCGCCGGGCAGTCAGCAACCCCAGGGGTTGGTGTGACCAACCTCCGGGGTTGCTGTCTCGGCGAACATCGGCCGGGACGGAGCGCGCTCCCCCTCCTCCGACGGGCGCGGGAGCCGGTGAAAATCAGCGCGAGTGAGATCCGTCGAGGCGTTCGGCGATCTCTTCAGCATCGAGGCACTGGCCGGTGGGGATGAGCAGGTTGTCGCCGTCGTGGGTGAAGGACACCGCGCGTCGGGCCAGACCGCCCGAGCGGGAGTCAGGGCCCTCCCCCATCTCCGGGACCACGAAGTGCTTGGCCTTGCCACGTCCACCGCGCACCGTGCCCACCGGGATCACCGGGGCGGCCAGGTCCCAGCCGAAACCTCCTCCGGCCAGCACACGGGCCACCGCGCGGGCACCTCGGGGCAGTCCGAGCGCCGTGGCGATCTCCCCGTAGCCGGTGACCTCACCATCCTCGATGAGGGCGAGGACCTCCCCGACCTGAGTATGCAGGTCACCCAGATCGCCCACCTGACCAGCCGCTACGAGGACAGGGACCGGCGGTAGAACACCGATCGCGAGGTCCGGTCGGGGTACACGCGCGGGGCGTCCTCCTCGTGCATCCGCTCGGCGCCGTTCTTCTCCATCGAGCGGCAGGAACGCAGGTTCTCCACGTCCGCACGGAACCACACCTCACGCACCCCTGCCTCGCCGAGGACGCGGTACATCGCGGACTTGAGGTCGCGGTTCGCCGCGCCACCGCGTCCCCGGGCGTCCGGCATGACCCAGGTGTAGCCGAGCATCACCGAGCCGGCGTCCTCGTCGGTGTTGTACACGGTGGTGCAGGCCAGCGGCCGATCACCGGACCACAACGCGTAGGTGCGCTTGGCGGGGTCCGCGATGAACTCGGCCAACGGGAAGGGTCGCACGGTGAAGAAGTGGAAGGTCTCCGCGCGCTGGCCTTCCGGCAACGCGGCCTCGATCGCCGCGGCGTCCTGCGCGGTCACCAGACGCATCTCGCGGCCGTCGCCGGCGGCGAAACGCTCCGGGAGCGTCGGCCACACGCGGGACCCCATCAGGCCAGGACGTCGTTGATCACGATGGTCTCGTCACGACCCGGGCCGACACCCACGTAGGAGATCCGGCAGCCGGAGAGCTCCTCGAGCCGGTTGAGGTAGTCCTGCGCCTTGGTGGGCAGGTCGGCGAAGGTGCGGGCGCCGGAGATGTCCTCGTCCCAGGCGGGCATGGTCTCGTAGATCGGCGTGGCGTGGTGCACGTCGGTCTGGCTCATCGGCATCTCGTCGTGGCGCACACCGTCGACGTCGTAGGCCACGCAGATCGGGATCTCACCGATGCCGGTGAGCACGTCGAGCTTGGTGACGAACAGGTCGGTGAAGCCGTTGACCCGGGAGGCGTAGCGGGCGATGACGGAGTCGTACCAGCCGCAGCGGCGCTTACGGCCGGTGTTCACGCCGACCTCACCGCCGGTGGTCTGCAGGTACTCGCCCCACTTGTCGAAGAGCTCGGTGGGGAACGGGCCGGCACCCACACGGGTGGTGTAGGCCTTGATGATGCCCAGGGAGCTGGTGATGCGCGTCGGGCCGATGCCCGAGCCCACGCACGCGCCGCCGGCGGTGGGGTTCGACGAGGTGACGAAGGGGTACGTGCCGTGGTCGACGTCGAGCATCGTGGCCTGGCCGCCCTCCATGAGCACGGACTTGCCCTCGTCGAGCGCCTGGTTGAGCTCCAGCTCGGCGTCGATGAGCATCGGGGTCAGGCGCTCGGCGTAGCTGAGGAAGTAGTCCACGATCTCGTCGGCGTCGATGGCCTTGCGGTTGTACAGCTTCACCAGCATCTGGTTCTTCTGGTTCAGCGCTCCCTCGACCTTCTGCCGCAGGATGGACTCGTCGAGCAGGTCCTGGGCGCGGATGCCGATGCGCGAGACCTTGTCCGCGTAGGACGGCCCGATGCCACGGCCGGTGGTGCCGATGGCGCGCTTGCCGAGGAAGCGCTCGGAGACCTTGTCCAGCACCTGGTGGTAGGGCGCGACGAGCTGGGCGTTCGCGCTGACACGCAGGCGGGAGGCGTCGGCACCGCGGGCGACGAGTCCGTCGATCTCCTCGAACAGGGCCTCGAGGTTCACCACGCAGCCGTTGCCGATCACGGGCACGGCGTTCTCGCTGAGCACCCCGGCGGGCAGGAGCTTGAGCTCGTACTTCTCCCCACCGACGACGACGGTGTGGCCGGCGTTGTTGCCGCCGTTGGGCTTGACCACGTAGTCGACCCGGCCGCCGAGGATGTCGGTGGCCTTGCCCTTACCTTCGTCGCCCCACTGCGCTCCGACCACGATGATTGCTGTCATGAGACCTGCCGTCGCTTTCCGTTCCGGTTTATCTTGTGTTGACCAACTGAACAGTGTAGCCGGTCACGTACCCTTGGTCACCATGACGACCGTTGTGCTCGCGTGCGGACCCCGCGCCGCCGATCTCGTCGGCGCGGTGGTCGCCGACGCCGTCACCCTGCCCGACGTGCCGGGACGCCGCGACCTGCGTCTGCTCGACGACCTCGCCGCCGCGCACCTGCCGGTGGACGACACGCCGGGGCTCGACGAGATCGCCGCCGCGCCGGACGTCCCCCACCAGGGGGCACCGCAGTTCGCCCCGCAGCGTCCGGACCGTCCGGTGCGCGTCGTGGTGGTCGGGTCGGACGCGGCGCTCGCCGCGGTGGTCACCCGGCTGATGCGCATCGACGCGATGTGGATCGCGGTCGGGTTCGTGCCGGTGGGCACGTCGGTGGTGGCGCAGAACTGGCAGCTGGGTACAGGGGACACACGAGGGGACGCGCCGGCGGACAATGGTCCGACGGTGGCGGCGTTGAACTTCGCGATGACCGCGTCGGTGCGCCCCACCGCGGTGGTGCGCGACGACTCCGGCATCGTCACCCTGGGCTCGGCGGAGATCTTCCGCGCCGGTGAGGAGATGGTCGGCGAGATCATCGTGGACTCGCAGACCCTGTTCGCCAACACCGGCTCACGGCGCTGGGACGGCCGGGCCGGCGCGTTCGGCGCCCGACTGGTGCCCACGGTGGACGCCCCGGGGCTGGCCGCCACGCGCCTGCTCACCCCGTCGGTGTGGGACGACGCGGCGGCCGCGGTCACGCCGCGGCGTCGCCTGTTCCGCCGTCCGGCGGACCTCGGCGAGGTCGACCCGGACGCGGTACTGTCCGGGCGTGCACTGCAGGCCGGGGGCGTGGAGCTCACGGTGGTGCGCGACGGGGTTGTGCACCCGCGGACCACGTCGAAGGTGACGTTCTACCGGCACCTGCGCGACGGTCAGTTCGTCCGGCGCTGATTTCCGGCGCTGATTCTCAGGCGGGACGCACCATCGACAGGTGCGGGATGCCGCCCTCGTCGTACTCCTCGCCGTAGACCTCGAAGCCGTGCTTGGCGTAGAGGCCGGTGATGTAGGTCTGGGCGTGCAGCACGATCGGCTCGCCGGAGTGCAGCTCCACCGCCCGGGCGACCAGCTGGCCGGACAGGCCACGGCCGCGGAAGCGCGGGTCGGTCGCCACCCTTCCGAGCACCCGGCGCACCACGGCGGTGCCGGGGACGTCCCACAGGGCGGGCACGGCGAGGGTACGCAGGTAGGACACGACCTCGCGGCCGTTGCTGATGAAGATGTGCAGGGTGCCGTCGTCCAGGTCACGCCAGTCGAGCTCCTCGTCCTCGACCTTCTGCTCGCGCAGGAAGACCTCGGAGCGCAGGCGGGCGATCGCGTAGACCTCGGTGGTGTCCAGGTCGGCCCACCTTTTGACGGTGATGTCGGACAGCGCGGTTGTTGCCATACCCACACTGTATCCGAGGAACGCGGTGCACCGTCCGGCACAGGTCCAGCTCTGTGCCGGCACAGTCGCGCTCAGTCCCCCGGCGCGCCCTCGGGGCCCTCGCCCCACACCTCCGGCGGGAAGCGCGGGTCGTCCACGGTGGGGCGCAGCACGGACATCGCCGACTCCCGGGACATGCCGCAGATCTGCAGGGAGTCCACGATGATCGAGCGGCACTGCGCGAGCACCACCGTGCCGGACAGGCTCGATCCGTCGGCGACGCTCAGGTCGGCGCGTCCGGCCAGAACCTGCAGGCGGCGGGTGATCTCGGGGATCTCGACCATCTCCTGGCGGGTGCCGCGGGTGCCGCCGGAGGCGTAGACGGTGCCGAGGTGGCCGAGGGCGTCGGAGAGGTCGCGGAGCAGGCGTGCCATCTCCGGGTCCGGCACCACGCCGTCGCCGACCATGATCTCGGCACGTCGGGCAAGCACGCGCGAGTTGCGCATCACGTTGTCGACCGGGGTGAGGATGCGGTTCATCGAGCGGGTGTATCTTCGCGCCGACCAGTACAACGGCGAGATGTTGACCACCTCGTCGCCGCCGCCGACGGAGGTCATCAGCTCGTTGACCCCGGCCTGGGTGCTGCGGGCGGTGACCAGGGCCTCCTCGATGAGGTCCACGTCGCGTTCCTCGATGCCCTGGGCCACGTCGTCGAGCACCAGGGCGGCCTTGCTGATCAGGTGGGCGACCTCGCGGCGGGCGGTGCGTAGCGGGCTGTTGGGGATCACGGCGACGACGACCAGGCCCACGAGCCCGCCGATCAGGGCGTCGACCATGCGCTCCCAGCCGGCCTGGTCGCCCGGCGGGATGAGCGTGGCGACCAGCACCGCGGAACTGGCGGCCTGGTTCGCCACGAGCACGCCCTTGTCCACGAAGACGGCGAGCAGCATGGCCACGAAGACGGCCACGGTGATCTGCCAGGCACCCTCCCCGACCTGGGATATCACCAGGTCACCGATGCCGATGCCGACGGACACGCCGAGCACGATCTCCAGGCCGCGGCGGGCGCGTTTGCCGCCGTAGGCGCCGAGGCTGATGACCGCGGCGATGGGGGCGAAGAAGGGTTGTTCGTGGCCGATGATGTTGTGGGCGATGAAGAAGGCCAGCCCGGCGGAGACGGCGCACTGCAGGGCGAAGACGGAGCTGCCGCGCATGCGGTTGACGCGTTCGACGACGGCGAAGCGGCGCAGCGACTCCGCCGCGGCCTTCACCCCGGCGCGCGCCCGGGCCCGGGGGCGTTCGCGTGCCCGCCTCTCACGTTGCTTCCGGCTGTCCGTCATGGGGTCCATTGTGGCACGCGTCGCTGGCGGTTCACCCCCACGTGATGTACACATGTACATGTACATCTGTACATCAACAGGAAGGCCCCGAACCGTGCCCACACCAGGCAAACGCGACCCCGCCGGACGCCGCGCGGCGATCCTCGACGCCGCCGCCGAACTCATCTGCGAGGCCGGGGCGTCCTGCCTGACCCACCGCGCCGTCGCCGCCCGCGCGCACGTCGCCGTGGGCTCCACCACCCAGTACTTCGCCTCCATCGACGACCTGCGCGACGAGGCGCTGCAGGCACTCGCCGACGAGAACGACGAGGCCCTGGCCGAGGTCGCCGGGATCCTCGAGACCCTCGACGGCTCCGGAGCGGTGGAGGAGACCATCGCCCGCTGCGCCGGGATCCTGCACGACTTCCTCGCGGACCCCCGCCAGGTCCACGCCAGCCTCGCCATGACCAGCACCGCGATGACCGACCCCTCGCTTCGCACCCTCGCCCTGCAGTGGTCCGACCAGCTCACCGACCTTCTCGCAGGACGCTTCGGACGCCCGCGCGCCGCGGCCGCCGTCGCCTACGTCGACGGGCTGACCGTGCACGCCGCCCTGCACGACGGGGCAACCGACACCTCGTCCATCACCGCCGTACTCACCGCCCTGCTCGCCATGCCCGACACCCAGGAGCCCACCCCGTGACCGCACCGTCCTCCCCGCCGGCACCGTCCCACCCCTCGGACGGCATGTCGCGCACCGCCCGCTGGGCGGCCACCGCCGTGCTCACCGCCAGCCTGCTGGTGATCACCATGGACATGACCATCCTCAACATCGCCCTGCCGGAGATGGCCGCCGAACTGCAGCCGACCTCCACCCAGCAGCTGTGGATCGTGGACGTCTACTCCCTCGTCCTGGCCGGACTGCTGGTGTCCTGGTCGGCGGTGGCCGACCGCTGGGGACGCAAGAAGATGCTGATGCTCGGCTACAGCTTCTTCATCATCGCCTCCCTGCTCGTCGTCGTCGCCGACAGTGCCGGGCAGATCATCGCGATCCGCGCCTTCCTCGGCGTCGGCGGCGCGATGATCATGCCGCAGACCCTGTCGATGATCCGCGTGATCTTCACCGACCTCAAGGAACGCGCCACCGCCCTGAGCATCTGGGCCGCGGTCTCCGGCCTCGGTGCCGCCTTCGGCCCGCTGGTCGGCGGCGTCCTGCTCGAACACTTCAGCTGGCACGCCGCCTTCCTGGTCAACGTCCCGCTGATGGGCATCGCCATCGTGGCCGGTTACTTCCTGCTGCCCGAGTCCACCGTGGCCAACCCCGGACGCTGGGACGTCTTCGCGGCGGTGCAGTCCATGGTCGGCATGGTGCTGCTGGTGTGGTCGGTCAAGGAGTTCGGCAAGGAGGCGTCCTTCGCCGTGCCCGGCGCGCTGGCCGCCTTCGCCGCCGCGGTCGCGATCCTCGCCTGGTTCACCGTGCGCTGCCTGCGCAGCGACTCCCCGCTGCTGGAGCTGCGCCTGTTCCGCAACAGGGCCTTCACCGCCGGCATCATCGCCGCACTGGGCTCCACCTTCGCGATGATCGCCGCCCTGCTGCTGCTCGCCCAGTGGATGCAGCTGGTCGACGGCGACTCACCGATCCAGACCGGCGTGAAGCTCATCCCCGTCGCCGTGGCCGCGGCACTGTCGTCCATCGCCGCTCCCCCGCTGAGCCGACGCCTCGGCTCACGCGCCGTGCTCGCCGGCGGACTGGTCCTCGCCGGGGTCGGGCTGCTCTACGTCGGCGTGGCCCCCGGCGAGGTCACCTACGCCACGATCCTGGTGGCGATGCTCTTCGTCGGCGCCGGGGTCGGGTCACTGGCCATCGCGTCGGCGATGATCATGGGCGGCTCACCGGAGGAGAAGGCGGGCAACGCCGGGGCGCTGGAGGAGGCGTCCTACGAGCTGGGTGCGGTCCTGGGCATCACGGTGCTCGGCAGCGTCTCGGCACTGGTGTTCCGCGACCACCTGACCTCCCTGGCCGCCGGGCTCGGCCTGCCGTCCGCCCTGGTCGACCCGGCCGGGGAGTCGCTGGGCGCGGCGATGCACATCGCCGAGGAAGCGCAGTTGCCCTCACTGGCCACGAGTGCGGCCGAAGCCTTCACCGACTCCCTGCAGGTCGCCGGACTCATCGGCGGGGTGATCATGGTCGTGGTCGGTACCGCGGTCTTCCTGGTCACCCCGAAGGGCACGCAGGCGGCGCACTGACGCCACGCGCGGATCAGGCGGCGAGGGCCGCCACGGCGAGCCCGTGCCCGCGCCTGTCTACACTGGCGCGCATGGCCGCCGAGACAACCTCACGCACCGGGCACCGGATCCGCAGCGACCTCTTCCGCGCCAACGTCAGCACCGCCCTCGCCCTGCTCACCGCGGCGGCAGGGGTCGGCATCGCCCTGCTGACCACCGGCACCGCGACGTCCGGCTGGACGATCGCCCCGCCGATCGTGTTCTTCCTGGTCTACTGGCTGTCCTTCACCGCCTACTACCTCTGGTGGACGCACCGCGTGTACGCGCACGCCGACACGGCGGCCGTCCGCGACGTCGCCGCCCGAGACTCCCGCGCCCGGCGCAGCTGGACCGGAAAATTCTCCGGGCTCACCGGCCCGACGGACTGGACGGCGGCCGCGGCGACGATGGCGGTGGTCGTCACCGTGGCCATCGCCCTGTCCCCGGGCGCCCGGGAGGACCCGGTGGTCGTCCTGCTGGGCCTCGCCACGGTCGCCAGCTCGTGGGCGCTGATGGTCTACTCCTTCGCCCTGGACTACATGCAGGTCAGCGTCCTGCAGGAGCCGGACGAGACGCCCCACGTGAAGTTCGACTTCCCCGAGGAACTCCGCTTCGCCGACTACCTGACCTTCTCGGCCATGGTCTCGACCATGGCCGTCGGCGCCCCGGCACAGGCCACGTCGCAGGCGATGTGGCGCAAGTTGCGCAGCCACGTCCTGCTGGCCTTCATCTTCAACACCGTGATCGTGGCGATGATGGTGTCGCTGCTCTTCGGCGGACTCACCGGAGGCTGACACCGCGCCGCGCCGCACCCGGTGGCAGAGTGGACACCATGACCACATCGCGTCCTGCATCGCGTCCTTCCCACCCGCCCTTCGACCCGGAACTCCTCCCCACCCTGGAGGTGATCCGCCAGATGACCCCGCCGCAGCTGGGTGTCGAGGACCTGCCCGCCATGCGCTCGCGGGACCGCACCGCACAGACCCTGGAGCACCTCCACGGACTGGGCCTGGTCACCCGCGAGATCACCGTGCCCGGCCACGACGGCGCCGAGCTCCCCGCCACGGTGGTCAGCCGGGCGGGACGCGGTGAGCGTGCGGCCGGTCCCGGGATCTACTTCCTCCACGGCGGTGGCATGGTCAGCGGACGGCGCCTGGACGCCGTGGAGTTCATGGCACCCTGGGTCCTGGAGCACGACGCCGTGCTGCTCACCCCCGCCTACCGCCTCGCCCCCGAGCACCCGGCTCCGACCCCGGTCGAGGACGCCTACGCCGGGCTGGTGTGGATGCACGCCAACGCCGCGGAACTGGACGTGGACCCCGACCGCATCCTCGTCGGCGGTACCAGCGCCGGCGGCGGGCTCGCGGCCGGCACCGCCCTTCTCGCCCGTGACCGGCGGGGCCCGGACCTGCTCGGTCAGATCCTCATGAGCCCGATGCTCGACGACCGCGACTCCAGCACCTCGGCGCGTCAGATCGACGGGACGGGCGTCTGGGACCGCGGCGACAACAACTTCGGCTGGTCCTGCCTGCTCGGTGAGGCACGTGGGGGCGCCGACGTTCCCGCCCACTGTGCCCCGGCCCGGACGGCGGAGCAGCCGGACGGTCTGGCCGGGCTGCCGCCGGCGTTCATCGACTGCGGGACCGCCGAGGTCTTCCGCGACGAGAACGTCGCCTACGCCTCCGCGCTGTGGGCCGCCGGTGTGCAGGCCGAACTGCACGTCTGGGCAGGCGCCTTCCACGGCTCGGCGATGATCGTGCCGGACGCCGCGGTCAGCCGGGACGCCCTGAAGGCACGCGACGCCTGGGTCGCCCGACTCCTCGCCGCGCCGCGGTAGCAGGCCAGGTCAGGACAGGTCAGGTCAGGACGCTGCGAACGTCAGAACGTCACGTCCGCCCACACGCCACGGTGGTCGGTGCCGTCGACCTGCACGGTACCGCCGTCGGTACAGGTGCCGTCCCGCACGAGGATGTGGTCGATGCGCACCAGCGGGAACCGGTCGGGCCACGTCGGGGCGGTGAGCCCGCCACCGCAGTCCGTCAGCCCCGCGGTGTCGAGGAGGTCGCGGAACTCCGGGTGGGCGACGGTGGCGTTGAAGTCGCCCGCCAGCACCACCGGTGACTCCGAGCCGGCGAACTCCTCGCGCAGCGTCCCGAGGTCACGCGACCAGCCACCGATGAGGTCGCTGTACGCCGGCGGCCGGGTGTGCACGCCGACCACCTCGGTGCTCATCTGTCCGACGAGTTGCACGGACGGGGTCTGGTGGCCGGTCAGCCCCCGGTCGGCGGTGACGGTACCCGCCGACGTCGCGGCGTCCTGCCGGACGAGGACGGCAGTGCCGGACGCACCTCCGGTGTCGCGCACCGGCGCGGTGGCGACCAGCCCCGTGCCGCGTTCCACGGCGGCGACCTCGTCCGGCGCTGTCTCCGACAGGATCAGGACGTCCGGGTCCAGGCGGCGGGTCTGCGCCACGATCGAGGCGTCGTCCGCGCCGTTGAAGTAGGTGTTCAGCGCCATCACGCGCAGCGTATCCCCCGTGTCCCCCGTATTTCCCGACCCACCGGAACCTGCCTGCGTGGTCACCACGCCGACGGGCACCGCCACGGCCACGGCGAGGGCCGCGGCGACCACCGGTGGCCAGGGCGAACGCCGACGCCACCCCAGCCAGCACACCACGAGCGTGCACAACACCGCGCCGGCCACGCCCACCATGAAGACCGCCTGCGCGGCCGGGACGAACCGCGCCAGACGGTCGGGAAGCGCTGCGGTGATGCGCCACAACGGCGTCGACGCCAACGTCAGGCACCCGAGAAAGGCACAGACGAGGGCGACGACGGCAGCGACGGAGACGACGCGCAGGACGGGACGCAGTGGCGACTACTCCCCTGCGTTCCCGGCGGACATGGCGTCCGCGGCACCCGGGTCGCAGTCGTTGACGAGGTTGAGGCAGCGGATGTACTCGTCCTCCTCGCCGATCGCGCGGGCGGCGGTCGCGAGCATCATGATCGCGCGCAGCACGCCACGGTTCGGACCGTGCGACCACGGCACCGGGCCGGTGCCCCGCCAGCCGTTGGTGCGCAGGGCGTCCAACCCACGGTGGTAGCCGGTACGCGCGCAGGCGTAGGCGGTGACCCGCTCCGTGCCGGCACCGCCGTCGGCCCCCTGGGACAGGTGGTAGGCGGCCAACGCGGCCCACACACCCGAGTCCTTCGGGTTCGCCACGGCGAGGGTCTCGAGCTCCTCGAGTGACTCCGAGCCGGTCACCGCGGTGGCGAGCTCGGCGGGCAGACGCACCTCCGGGTGCTCGGCACCGAAGAGGTCGCGTCCCTTACGGATCTGCTCCGCCATTACTTGGACACCGTGGTGCCGACGGAGTGCAGGTCGTTGCAGGCCTCGATGATGCGCTCGGTCATGGCGGCCTCGGCCTTCTTCATGAAGGAGCGGGGGTCGTAGACCTTCTTGTTGCCGACCTCGCCGTCGATCTTCAGCACGCCGTCGTAGTTGGAGAGCATGTGGCCGGCGATCGGGCGGGTGAAGGCGTACTGGGTGTCGGTGTCGACGTTCATCTTCACCACGCCGTAGCGCAGGGCCTCCTCGATCTTCTCCTTCTCGGAGCCGGAACCGCCGTGGAAGACGAAGTCGAAGGGCTGTGCGTCCTCGGACAGGCCGAGCTTCTTCGCCGCGGTCTTCTGGCCCATGTCCAGGACCTCCGGACGCAGCTTCACGTTGCCGGGCTTGTACACGCCGTGCACGTTGCCGAAGGTGGCGGCCAGCAGGTAACGCTGCCCCTGGTCACCGGCGCCGATGGCGTCGACGGTCTTCTCGAAGTCCTCGGCGGTGGTGTACAGGTTGTCGCCGGCCTTGGCCTCGACACCGTCCTCCTCGCCGCCGACCACGCCGATCTCGATCTCCAGGATGATGTTCGCCGCGGCGCACTTGGGCAGCAGGTCCTTGGCGATCTCGAGGTTCTCGTCGATCGGCACGGCCGAGCCGTCCCACATGTGCGACTGGAACAGCGGGTTCTCGCCGGCCTCGACGCGCTTGCGGGAGATCTCAACCAGCGGGCGCACGTAGGTGTCGAGCTTCTCCTTCTGGCAGTGGTCGGTGTGCAGCGCGACGTTGATGCCGTAGTGCTTGGCGGCGTGGTGGGCGAAGTGCGCCAGGGCCTCGGCACCGGCGACCATGTTCTTCACGCCGAGGCCGGAACCGAACTCCGCGCCACCCGTGGAGAACTGGATGATGCCGTCCGACTCCGCGTCGGCGAAGCCCTTGAGGGCGGCGTTGATGGTCTCCGACGAGGTGCAGTTGATGGCCGGGTAGGCGAAGCCGCCCTCCTTGGCCTTGTCCAGCATGTCGCGGTAGACGGCGGGTGTTGCGATGGGCATGGGTGTTCCTCCGTGTGGGTTCGACGAGCGGGTCGGCGTTCTTCCCTCAAGTATGCCGTGCCCGGGCGAATCTGTCAGTTGCCGGACGATCCGCGGCACCCGCCCGGCCCTCCCCGGACGCCCGGGTCAGTAGCCGTCGTGGGTGACGGTGGCTGCCGCCTCCATGAGCATCCACCCCGAGAGCTGGACCGACAGGTCACGTTCCGGGATTTCTGCCGCCGCGGCGGACCCCGACAGGGCCGCCCCCATCAGTCCGCCCGCCTGCGGCAGCACCGCGTCCCCACCCCAGGATGCGGGGAACACCGGCAGCCCGTCGATCTCCAACCGGTAGCGCCACACCGACTCCGCCGAGCGCAGGACGATCCGGCGGGCGAGCCGCCGCGTCGCCGCGCTGGAGCGGTCGTCGCCGGGCAGCGACGTGGCGACCAGGGCGAGGTAGCGCGCGAGGATCCCCTTGAACAGCCCGTTGTCGCCGCCGCGGGCCTTCCAGTCCAGCGACCAGTTCGGGGTGGTCATGTGCTGGGAGACGGCCTCGACCAGGCGGTGCACGCGGGTGATCGCCTGGGTGCCGATCGGGTCGACGGCGTCCATGGCGATGCCTGCGGCGCGGCGTTGGGCGCGGGCGAGCTCCAGGTTCGCCCCGATCATCACGCCCTGGCAGTAGGCGTGGATCTCGGTGACGTTCTCCGGGCCGGAGAGCTTCATCTTGATGCCGTCCATCACCAGACCGTCGGTGTTGATCAGGTTGGCGTGGACCCAGTCGATGAGCTGCTCGGCGAGCTCGATGCGTCCGGTCCGGGCGGCGAGGATCGCGACGGGGCCGTTGGTGGGCACGTTGTAGAACGTCTCCCCCTCGCGCCACGGCATCACGCCGGTGAGGCTGTCGACGCCGTCGAGGATGTCGGCCTCCAGGGCGCTGCGGTAGCGGACCTTGCCGTAGCGCTCGAGGTTCTCCACACGCTCCAGCGCGAGGGCGAGCCACGCCTTGTCGTCGTAGTAGATGTTGCGGGTGAGCCGCCCGAAGTTGCGGATGCGCATGCCGCGGATGGTGCGGCGGATGAAGCTGAGGCGCAGCCGGGTGTTGCGGCGCTGCGCGGCGTCCACCTGGCAGTCGATGTAGTGGGCCTGCCACCAGTAGTGCCAGCGGTAGTACAGCTTGTCGCGCGTGGTCGGCGGCCAGGCGACGACGGCGAGGTTGGTTCGCGGCACGCCCCAGAGCCGCCCGCCGTGGCGCTCGGTGATGGCCTGCTCGGCGAGGTCGGCTCGGTGGTCCCAACGTTCCTGCATAACTCACATTGTGCCTGCACACCTTAGGGCTTCGCACGTATTGGTAGCCTGACCACATGAACAGTGCCGACGGTACGGACAGGTTGAGGCTCAGCGACAACGACCGGATCCACGCGATGAGCGTGCTGGGGGCGCACTTCGCCGACGGCCGGTTGGACGACTCCGAGTTCAACGAGCGTTCCGGCGCCGTGGCCGCCGCCCGTACCCTCGGGGAACTGCGTGGCCTGTTCGACGACCTGCCCGGTGGTCTGCCCTTCGACGCCGAGGGCACCGCTGTCGCGGTACCGGGGCAGGACGCGGCGCTGGATCCTGCCGCCGAGACGGGTCTCGCCGCGCGCGACCCGGAGGCCGCGGAGGTGGAGAGCCTGCGCAAGCGGGGGAACCTGGTGCAGAGCATCGACGGGGCGATCCTGGGCGTGACCCTGGTGACCTTCCTGCTGCTGCAGTTCGTGTTCGACGTCAGCAACGCGTGGATCGTGTGGCCGTCGTTGATCGTGACGCTGTCGGTGCCGCGCATGCTGCTGAAGTACTCCGACGAGGACGAGGAGCTCTTCGAGGAGATCAAGGAGGCCGACCAGGAGACGCGCAAGGACCGGCTGCGCCGCGCCGCGGAGCGGATGCAGGAGCTGGAGTCGCGTGATCGGGGCCGGGAGCGCGATGACCGGGACTGACAGGGGCTAGCAGGGGCCGGCAGGGACTGACACGCCACCCCAACAGCAGTGTCAGATGAATCCTTGAAGGATATAAGCTTTTATGTAAGTAAATCTTTTGCGATGATGTCGGCGGTATGACGTTCCCCGGCATCCGCACCCTTATCAACGCTTATTCCGACACAGGAGGATGCCTCATGACCCGTACCAACTCGCCCACCACCCGCCGCTGGGCCACCCGCGCGGCCGTCGCCGCAGCAGGTGCCGGCCTGGTCGCCGGTCTCGCCTCCCCGGCAGCGAGCGCCACCCCGATCAGCACCATCGAACGAGGTGGCGCCGTGTCGTGCACCATCAACCGTGACGTGGACATGGGGCCGGTCTTCGGCGGATACACGCAGGGCAACTGCGACACCCGACCGGGAACGTTCGTCCGCGGGATCGGCACGTCCGACATCTACTCCCTCGGCCAGGTCTTCCTGCCCGGCGGTGCCAGCTACTCCGCCTGGGTCGACAAGTTCTGGTGATCCTCAGCACCCCATCCTGAAACCCCGCGCAGATGTCGGTGCCGACGCCAGAGACCAACATCCGCGTGGGGTTTCAGGATCAGGCGCCGAGCACCGGGCCTGCCGGAGCGCTCGCCGACCGGTTCTCCTGTGCGATGCCCTGGAGGAGGGTCATCGCGTCCGTCGAGGCCTCGTCCACCGGGGCGTACACCTCCAGGCGGTGGTCGGGGCTGTCGGCCTGCAACCAGATCTGGAAGTCCACCGTGATCTCCCCGACCCGCGGGTGCAGGAAACGTTTACGCCCGGCCGTGCAGGTCCCGACCCTGCCGGTGGCCCACAGGGCGGCGAAGTCGGCGTCCTTCATGCAGAGCTCGCCGACGAGCTCCGCCAGGCGGGCGTCGTCCGGGTATTTACCGCTGACGAAGCGCAGGTAGGACACGTAGGTGCGCGCCTCCGCCTCCCAGTCGCGGTACATGCCCCGCACCGTCTCGTCGAGGAAGAGCAACCGCGGCAGGGACGGACGCGTCCTGGCGTCCGACGTGTCGAACGGCAGGTGCGGTGCCAGCAGAGCGTGGCCGGTGGGCGTCCACCCCAGGGCGTCGTTACGCCTTCCGAGCAGCACCGCCGGCTGGTCGCCGAGCGCGTCGAGCATCGCCAGCGCCCGCGGGTGCGGCTGCTCCGCACGCGAGCGGGCGACCGGCTTCACCGGGGAGGGACGCGCCAGGTCCAGCAGGTGCTCGGTCTCGGTGGCCGACAGCTGCAGCGCCTGGGCCAGGGCGAGGAGCACCTCGTCGGAGGCGTTGTGCGCCTGCCCCTGCTCGAGCCGGACGTAGTACGCCACGGACACCCCGGCCAGCTGGGCGACCTCCTCGCGCCGCAGACCGGGGACCCTGCGCCGCCGGCTGCGGTCCTCGATGCCCGCCGTCGCCGGGGTGATGGCGTCCCGGCAGGACTTCAGGAACTCGCCGAGACTACCGGAGTGGCTGCCGGAATGGCTGCCGGAACTGCCCGGCCCGGGTGCAGCGTCTGCGTGGTTCATGCGCCCGAGTCTAGGTGCCGTCTCCCCTCCCCAGGCACCCTCGCCGGCGCACGAGCATGACCCTGTCAGTGGTACCTCCGCCAGTCGCACCATCAGGGAGGCTCTGGCTAACACCCCTCGGGACGGGGACCATGGTTGACGGAAAAGCAACGAAGCGACGAAGCAAGAAAGCAAGGGAAGAAGAACACCGTGTCCAACCTGTCTGAACCACTGCACCTCGGCGCCCTGGAGCTGCCCAACAGGGTGATCATGTCGCCGCTGACCCGGCGCCGTTCCGGGGAGTCACGCGTGCCGACCGCGCTGATGGCAGAGTACTACCACCAGCGCTCCGGGGCCGGGCTGATCATCAGCGAGGCCACCTCCGTCTCACCCCAGGGCGTGGGTTACCTCGGCACCCCGGGCATCTGGAACGAGGAGCAGGTGCAGGGCTGGACGCAGACCACCGACGCCGTCCACGACGCCGGCGAACGGATCTTCCTGCAGCTCTGGCACGTCGGACGCATCTCCGACCCGGAGCTTCTCGGCGGCGACACCCCCGTCGCCCCGAGTGCGGTGCAGGCGGCAGGACGCGTGCGCGGGCTGCGTCCGAAACGTCCGTACACCACCCCGCGGGCGTTGGAGACCGAGGAGATCCCCGGCATCGTCGAGGACTTCCGCCGCGGGGCGCAGAACGCGAAGGAGGCCGGGTTCGACGGCGTGGAGATCCACGCCGCCAACGGCTACCTCATCGACCAGTTCCTGCAGGACAGCACCAACCACCGCGAGGACCGCTACGGCGGATCGGTGGAGAACCGTGCCCGCTTCCTGCTCGAGATCGTGGACGCCGCGATCGACGTGTGGGGCGCCGACCGGGTGGGCGTGCACCTGCGCCCGCGCGGCGAGGAGCACGACATGGGCGACAGCGACCCGGCGACGGTCTTCGGTCACGTCGCCACCGAGCTCGGACGCCGCGACGTGGCGTTCCTGTTCATCCGCGAGATCGAGGCCGAGGACAGCCGGCTCACCTTGATCAAAAAGAACTTCGGTGGGCCGGTGATCGCCAACGAGGAGATGAGCCTCGCCGACGCCGAGCGGATCGTGGCCAGCGGGAGCGCCGACGCCGTCGCCTTCGGCCGTGACTACATCGCCACCCCTGACCTGGCCGAACGCATCGCCGAGGGCCTGGAGTGGAACACCCCTGACTCCTCGACGTTCTACGCCGACGAAGGGACGGACCCCGCCGTCGGCTACACCGACTACCCTACAGCGCAGCAGATACCTGCCCTGCGATGAACTCCTGGCCGAGCTGCGAGGGGTGCACGATCATCTTGTAGTCCGGGGTGGTGGTGTCGATGAGCCCGGCGATGTAGCGCTGCTGGTCGGGGGCGCAGGAGTCGTGGCCCTGGCTGTTCGCCCGCAGGTCCACGAACTCGGCGCCGATCTCGGCGGCACTGTCGCGCTGCATCGACTGCGCGGCGTCCTGCACGCGCGTCAGGTACTCCACGGGCAGACCGAACGGACGGTCCGGCACCACGTTGACGAAGCAGAAGGTGTCACCTGCGGTGAGCTGCGGCATGCCGCCGATGACGAGCTCGGCGTCCGGCGCGACGGCGCGCACCCGGCGCGCGGCCTCGCGCATGTCGGACGCGTAGGCGTCCTGCACGGCGTCGAAGTCGGTGACGTCCAGACCGTCCTTCTGACCCCACGGGCCGAAGTTGTTGAGGCCGACGGGGAAGACGACGGAGTCGGTGTCGGCGGTGAGGTCGCCGGCGTCGATGCTGGCGTCGATGCGGTCGAGCATCGTGCGTGACGTCTGGGCGGTGCAGGACCAGTCGCTCACATCGAGTTCGCCGCCGTTCTCCAGCAGGCGCGGCCAGTTGTCCGGCGCCTGGAGGCACTCCTTGCCGGACTCGAGCTGCCCGGTGCGCGGGTAGTCGGCGAGCAACGGTTTGAGCTCCTCGTACTGGTTCGCCATGCCCACGATCTGGTGCGGGTTGGCGGCGTACGAGTCACCGTAGGTGACCACGTTCTTGACGTCGGACGCTGCTTCGGACGGTGCGTCCTGTGCGGTGTCGGACGGCGCGCTGGCGGCGGCGGTGCCGGAGCCGACGCTGGCGGACAGCAGTAGGCAGGCGGCGAGGGCTCGGGTGGATCGGCGCATTGAGGGGTGTCCTTTTTCCGGGGAGTACTGGGGCGCATGGGCGCGGTCCGTCCGCGGCCCGTCATGCCAGAACACTAACCCGCTGCGCGCCGCAATGTCGGGCAGGAGGCGGAATCGCGGTACTCCCGGCTTTCCTATTCACCCCCGATGAGACGAAGCATCCTGCCCTCACCCGTGGTGGAGAGATCGTCGATCAGATGCGGGACCACCAACCTGTCGCCGTCCGTACACCGACCTGATGAGAGACCGCCTCAGCGGGCCTTGCCCTCCTCGCTGAGCACGGCGTGGGTGTGACGGATCATCATGTGCGCGAGCTTGCGGTTGGACCGCGCGCCCAGCACCGCGCCGATGCCCAGGGGAAGCATCTTCGCGAACGCGGCACCCGTCATCCGTCGGCGCAGCTGCCGGAACGCGATGCGTCCCAGACGTGAGTTGATGTTGCGCTTCTGCGCCTCGCTGGCGCTGCCCAGCTTCCGGAGCCCCGTCACACCCTTCTTGCCGGACGCCGCGGACACCGCGTCGTTACCGGCGGCACCGGCGATGCTGAACAGGATCAGCCGCCGCCTTGCCTCCCGGTGGCTGATGTCCACACCGCGCAGCCGCGCGCTGGCCAGCGTGTACAGCGCGAAGACCTCCACCACACCGAGAGCCTCCCCGCCGGCGGCACCCATGCTGAGCACCGTGCCGATCCCGGGGAAGAACGCCAGTGCACCGGTACCCGCACCCGTGCCGGTGGCCAGGGTGCGGAAGTGCCGGTCGATCACGCGCTGCTGACGGGCGACCGACTTACGGCGGTGCCTGCGCTGGATGTGGTCGACGTACTTCTCGATCACCGGGGACTGCACCTCGGAGGCCTTGTCCACGGCGCGGAAGAACTGGCGCGCCATCCTGCCGTCCGGCTCGTCCAGGTCGGCGATGCCCTTCAACGCCTCGCGTGACTCCTCCGACAGCTCCTCTTCGGCGACGGGGCCGGGGACGTCCGGTGCGTCCTTCTTGTTCTTCCCGCGGCGGGCAAAAGGCTTCGGCAGCTTCACGTGGTCCTCCAAGGGGTGTGGCCGGCATGCTCGACGGCTGCCGAGTGCGGTCGATTCTAGCTGTTTACCGGCCCGCCACGTCGGCAACACAGTCGTCACAGAAGCGGCACAACCTCGAAATGCCGGACTCATAGATTGAGTCCCGTAACAAGACCAACAGCGGCTCAGCCGGGTCTTCATCGCACGGCGTCGGGATGACGGAGCGTACGACCGTAGGGGAAACCGCGTGACGTGAAAGGACCATCATGGTTCAGACCACCACGCCCAGCACGACCGACAACTACAGCAACGCCGAGCTCGACCTCGAGGCGAGGATGGGCGGCGTCGGCACCGAGACCACCGACCGGGCAGTCCCCGTCATCGACGTCAACGACTGGGACCTCAGCGACGAGCAGTGGGACGCCAAGGCGGAGGAACTCTGGGACGCCGCCACCACCATCGGCTTCTTCCAGCTGAAGAACTTCGGCATCGCCAAGGACGAGATCCAGGCCGCCTTCGCCGAGTCGCGCCGCCTGTTCGCGCTGCCGAAGGAGACCCTGGAGACCGTGGCCAAGCCGAAGGGCAAGAACGTCGGCTTCGAGCACAAGTCCCAGATCCGCCCGTCCACCGGTACCCCGGACGAGAAGGAGAGCTACCAGGTCACCCGCCCGCTGATGGACGGCCTGTGGCTCGACGAGGAGACCCTGCCGGACTTCCGCGCCGACACCCTGGACTTCGAGAGCCGCTGCCACGACGTGGCGATGCGCATCCTCGAGTTCTTCGCCGTGAAGCTCGGTTTCGAACGCGACTACTTCACCAAGGTCCACAACCCCGCCTCCGAGCTGCACCAGTGCACGCTGCGCATGATCCACTACATGGCCGTGGCCGCGGAGGACAACGTCGCCGACGAGAACGGCGCCCCGGTGTGGCGTGCCGGCGCACACACCGACTTCAACTGCCTCACCCTGCTGTTCCAGACCGACGGTGAGTCCGGCCTGCAGGTCATGCCGGGTGCGGACGCCGGGCAGGACGTGCAGAGCTGGACACCCGTGCCCGCCTTCACCGACATCCTGACCTGCAACATCGGTGACATGCTGATGCGCTGGAGCGACGACCGGCTGAAGTCCAACTTCCACCGGGTCAAGGCCGCCGACGTGGGCGTGGACATCCCCGAGCGCTACTCCATGCCCTACTTCGCCCAGGCCGACCGCGACGCCGTGATCGAGGGTCCCGACCACAAGTACGAGCGGATGACCGCCGGTGAGTACCTGGACATGCGCATCTGCGCGAACTTCAGCAAGGCCGAGTCCGCGAAGTAGTCCGGCACCGGGGTCGTCCCCCGGTCCGTCCCCTCCCCCACCACCGCTCAAGCACCACCTCGCTCAGGAGCATCCTCACCCATGACCGCCACCTTCAACCGCACCGACCGGACCGACCGGACGCCGCCGCCGCGCGCCCACGACCCCGCCACCACCACGCAGCAGGGGCAGGACGTCGGCTTCTCCACCGACGGGTCCGCCGTGGACACCAACTTCGGTTGGCGCCACAACCTCACCTTCGGCATCCAGCACGTCCTGATCATGTACGTCGGGTGCGTGTCCGTCCCGCTCGCGCTCGGCGCGGCGCTGGGCCTCGACCGGGAGACCATGGCGATGCTGGTCAACGCCGACCTACTGGTCGCCGGTGTGATCACGCTGATCCAGTCCCTCGGCGTGGGACGTGTGGCCGGCGGGCGGATGCCGATCATCGGCGGCGCCGCCTTCGTCCAGGTGGCGTCGATGATCTCCATCGGGCAGACCTACGGACTGCCCGCGATCTGGGGCTGCATGCTCGCCGGCGGTGTGGTGGGCCTGGTGCTCGCCTGGCCGTTCAGCAAACTGCTGAAGTACTTCCCTCCGCTGGTCACCGGCACCGTCCTGCTGGTCCTCGGCGTCTCGCTCATCGGAGTCTCCGCCGGCCTCGTGGTCGGCCGACCGATGGTCGACGGCCAGGACAATCCGGACTACGCCAGCCCGGCGTCCATCGGCATCGCCGCCCTCGTGGTGCTCATCGCGGTGGGGTTGTCCTGTCTGGCCCGCGGTGTGGTGGCCAAGGCGTCGCTGATCATCGCGACGATCGTCGGCGTGCTGGTCTGCTGGCCCGCCGGACTGCTGGACTTCTCCGGTGTCGGCGACGAACCGCTGTTCGCCATGGTCAAGCCGTTCCACTTCGGCGCCCCGGAGTTCCCCCTGGTCGGTGTGCTGTCGATGTCGGTGGTCATGATGTTCCTTTTCGCCGAGACGATCGCCAGCGTGAGTGCGCTGTCCGAGATCACGGGGAAGAAGACGTCGCGCTCGGACGTGGCGCGCACGCTCGTGGGCGACGCGGCGTCCGGCGTCCTCGGCGGTGTGTTCAACGGGTTCTTCGACACCGTCTTCACCCAGAACGTCGGCGCGGTGCGCACCACGCGGGTGCACTCGCGCTACGTTACGGCGACGGCCGGGGTGATCCTGCTGGTGCTGGGGCTGACACCGGTGACCGGTGCGGTCATCGCCGCACTGCCGGACCCGGTGGTCGGCGGGATCTCCCTGATCCTGTTCACCTCGATCGCCGCGGTGGGTGTGAACACCCTGCGCAAGGTCGATCTCACCGACACCGTGAACTCCACGATCATCGCCCTGGCGGTGGCTTTGGGGCTGTTGTCGAAGTTCTCCTCCGACATCTGGTCGAACTTCCCGGAGTGGGCGCAGACCCTTCTTTCCGACGGCGTGGTCCTGGCCGCGTTGGCGGCCTTCGGCCTCAACCTGCTGTTCAACCACACCTCCATCGCCGACCGGGCGCGTGCCGCCCGTGATGAACAGCGTCCCGAACCGGAGTCGGTGTTCGTGTAGGCGACACGGTTCAGGCTGCGTTCCTCTCCTCCTGTCGGAGGAGAGGATCACAGCTCCGGTTCGCTGTGCAGGTCGGCCAGTTCCGGGTACTGCTCGAAGATGTCCCCGGACAATTCCCTGCGGGCCTTGAGTGACGTCTCATCGACGAGGACTTCGTAGTCACCACGCTCCAGGGCATCCCAGGTGTCGTCGACGACACTGGAGGCGGAGATTTTCGGCAGGGGAATGTTCGCAGACAGCGGAGTGTCGATGAATCCCGCATGAACCCCCAGGACGTGGATTCCGAGCTTTCCGAGCTCCACCCGGGAGGAGTTGCTCGCCGACCAGAACGCCGCCTTGGACGCACTGTAGATCCCGCCCACCGAATTCCAACTCGCCGCCGAAAGAACATTGACGACGGCAGGAGACTCCGCTTTGGCGAGAACCGGTGAAAACATCTGCGTCACCAGGACGGGACCGAAGAAGTTCGTCGCCATCACCCGGTTCAACTCCGCTATCCCGGTTTCCATGAGCTGGGGCGTCCGGGGAGAGACACCGGCGTTGTTGACGAGCACCGTCACATCGGAGGCACGTTCAGCCACCCACGTGATCGAGTCGATGTCATTGACGTCCAACGTCAGCGGGACGATGCGCTCATCGTCCCACTCCCGGGGACGTCGAGCGGTTGCGTACACTTTCGACGCCCCGCGTGCGAGGGCCTGCGTCACGAATTCCGACCCCAGCCCTCCGTTCGCCCCGGTCACCAGGACAACTGCTCCGTTGATGTCAACCATGTCAACCTCCTTTTATTCAGTCCGGACGGCCTTTGCGCCGGACGGTTATCGTCGTGGGGTGCGGTGGTCGCACCTACGCCATCGGGTTCTCCCAGGAGCCACGGGTGTCCACACTGGCCGCCTTGCCGAGTCGTTCGAGCCGTTCGACGTCATCGACGGTGAGTGAGAGTTCCGCCGCGCGTTCCTGCGAGTCGAGGTACCTCGCCCTGGTCGCGCCGATGATCGGGACCGTCCCCTTGCCGAGGGCCCACGCCGTGGCCACCTCGGCCGCCGAGTAACCGCGGGACCCGTGCTCCTTGCCGACAGCCACGAGAGCGTCGGTGAGCTCGCCGAGCTTCGGGAGGATGTCGTTGTACGTCGCCGCCCGGTAGCTGCCCTCCGGCAACGGGTTGTGCGCGCCGTACCTCCCGGTCAGCGCCCCCTGTTCGAGGACCATGTAGGAGTAGAAGGTGATGCCGTTGCGGCGGCAGTAGTCCAGGATGCCGGCGTCCTCCGAGGCGCGGTAGATCAGGCTGTAGTGGTTCTGCACCGCGGCGAGTTCCACCCCCTCGGCGGCGAGGATCTCCCGGGCACGGGTGATCTCCTCCAGGTTGTGGTTGGACACCCCGACGCTGCCCACCCGACCATCCTTCACCAGCGGCGCGAGTTGCGGGGTCCATTTTTCCACGTCGGCGGGGTTGTGGATCCAGTAGATGTCGACGTGGTCGGTGCGCAGCCGCTCCAGGCTGCCCTCGAGCATCGCCTCCACGGCGTTGCTCTCCGGGCCGGCGAGCTGCGGGGTGAACTTCGTCGACAACCGGTAGCTGGCACGGTCGTACGGTGCCAGCAGTGTGCCGAGGATGCGCTCGGAGCTTCCCTCGCCGTAGACGGCGGCCGTGTCGAAGAGGGTGAACCCCTTGTCGAAGGCGGTGGCGACGACCTCCTCCAGCTGGCCCTCGTCCAGGTGGTTGCCAAAGACCTCGTCACCGCCGACGCTGCCGGCGCCCCACGACCATGTGCCGAGTGCGGTCGGGGGAGAGTGTGGAGAGTCTGGAAGATCGGATGCATGGACTGTGGTGGGCATGGTGTTCTCCTGGCTGTTCTCGGACGGGATGTCCTGCGGTGACCAGTAGGCCCGCAGTGAGGTGATCTTTCCGTGCTCGTCGAACTCCATTGCGTCGACCACGTCGACGCTCGCCTGCCGTGAATCCCACGGCATCCGGAGTTCGAAGGCCACGGCAGCCGCACGCGCGTCCGACGACACAGAGACCGGGGCGACCTGCCGGACGCGGACCGCCGGGTCGAGCGGTTCGGCGTACCAGCGGGACGCCGCGACGACGTCGGAACCCACCGGGTCCTCGACCGTCGCCGTCCCGGCGAAGAGCGCGAGGACGTCCCGCCCACCGCCGTTGTTGATGCCGTCGAGGTAGGACCGCACCGTGGCGCGGATCAGTGGCCTCGTTACCTGTGGCGTGGTTGCCTCCGGCACGGTTCTCCCGTTCTGTGCTGACGCACGCCAAGGCGGATGCCGCAGCGTGGAACAGTTCAGGCGAACGCCTTTGTGTTCCAACCGGTACAGTACATAGTGTACCGGGCGGTACGCAACCGGTCCTACACGACGCGCATCCGGTCGACCTGCTCCTGGGCCAGCGCCAGGGCCAGCTCCTCATCCGCCTCACCTGCGACGATCACGTTCACCGTCCAGCCGTTGGCGGTGGCGGCGACGAACAGAACGGTCTCCCCCACCGCCTCGGAGTCGAGCTCCTCGCCGCCCAGGAGCAGGTCGGTGACGGTCACGTCCGCGGCCGTCCGCTCGTCCACGTCGTCGAGCTCCACGTCGACGGGCTCGGCGACGAAGTACTTCTCCATCGTCCCCATCTCGGTGTCCATGTCCCGGAAGTACTCGCCGCATTCCGCGGCGTCCGGCAGGCCGTCCTGCGGCGTCCCCCTGGTCACACGCACGAACACGCCGGACTCATCGTCGCCGTCGAGCGTGAAGGACGCGACGGCGGTCCGGTCGGTCGGCTCCAGCATCCACTCCATCAGCAACCCGCTGTCGACCGCCAGGCTGGCGCACTGCGGCGGCGTCGTCGCCTGGGTAGGGGCGTCCTCCTCGCCGTCGAAGAACTTCGCGAGCTCGGCCATGTCCGCCGGATCGGGCGCCTCGTAGGAGTACCCCTCCGGGGCGCTCGACCCGTCCAGCAGGACGTCCGACGGTGTGTCGGAGGCCGGCCGGTTCTCCATCGTGTCCTGCGGCGTCGCCTCGTCCGCGGCGATCTCGGCGCCCCCGGAGCTGCAGGACACGAGCGTGAACGAGGCCGCCAGCGGGAGGGCGGCGAGGGCCAGGGGCGTGCGGTAGCGACGGGTCATGGGAACCATGAGCATCCTTAACTTGGAGGAGGTGGCAACGTCGCCAGTGACCGTACCGCGCGGCCACGGGAACGAATATTCCCCGCTACACCCTCCATGAACTGCGTAAACAGCGTCCCGTCAACGGAAATGCCGGGTCACACGTTGGCCGCGGCGATGCGCTGCGCCTGTGCGGACGCCAGGCTGCTGACCAGCTCCGTGCCCGTCGCGTCGGACGCGGCGATGGTGTAGGTGACACCGTTGACCGTGGCGGTCACGGTGGTCAGGGACTCGCCGACACCCTCACCCTCGATGGGCTCGCCGTTGAGGTCGACCCCGGTCATCGTCACCCGGGCCGCACCCAGGACGTCCGCACCCTCGACGGTGACGTCCACCGGCTCAGCGGAGTAGTGCTGCAGGGTGTTGTCGGTCTCGTCGGTCATCTCGCGGGTGAACTCCGCGCACTCGGAGACGTCCGCCGGGAAGGTCTGCGGGTCCACCTCGTCGGTGGTGACCATGACGTAGACACCGTCCTCGTCGTTGTCCAGCAGGGTGTAGCCGGCGGTGGCGGTGGAACCGGCGGGACGGAACATCCAGTCCATGACGGTCAGTCCGTCGATGGCCAGACCGGTGCACTGGAAGGGGTCGGCGATGGCGACTTCGCCGAGCGCCTGGCCACCGACGAGACCTTCGGCGTCGGCGAGCTCCGGATTGTCGGAGAGTTCGCTGAGCATCTCCGCCAGCGAGGGCTCCCCCTCAGCTGCCGGCGGGGTGTACTCGTAGCCCTCCGGGGTCAGGGTGTCGTCGATGATCAGGTCGGACGGGGCGCCGGAGGCCGGCTGGCCGGCGTCCGGGACCTCGACGGCGGCGGCGGTGGTCTCGTCAGACGCCGCGGCGTCGTCGGAGCCGCACGACACGAGCGCGAACGAGGCCGCCAACGGGAGGACGGCGAGGGACAGGGGCGTGGTGAAACGACGGATCATGGGAACCGGGGCATCCTTAACTCTGTGAAATAAAACGTCGTTATAACCGTACCCTGAGGCTCAATGCCCCCTGGACCCCAGCTCCCCGTACCGTCGTTCCGACACGAGCACCGACGTCCACGACACCGCCAACACCAGTGTGACCAGGACGGCGAACGTGCCCACGGCGACCACCAGGACGTCGGGGACGAGGTTGTCGACCCCCACCACGGTGGTGACCACCCCGACCCCGACCGCCGCGCCGGCCAGTCCCCCGGCCACCGCACCGCGCGCACCCGCGCCGACCACACCGGCACGCGTGGACGGAGGGCGCGCAGCGCCGGTGGCGAGCATGCCGACGACGAGCATGAACGACAACAGGACGACGGCGACGAGCACGGGCGCCCCCGTCAGCGCCCCGAGGACGCCACCGGGCCGGTCCTTGTCCGCACCGGCCGAGTACCCCCGGCTCTCCAACGCCGACACCACGGCGTCGGCGTCGCCGTCCTGCGCGACGGTGACGGCGACCGTGTCGAACCCGACGTCACTCGTCAGTTCCCGCTCGCTGACCCCTTCACGCTTCGCCAGCAACGAGACCACGAGGTCGTGGGAACCGAAGAAGGCATTGGGCGGCAGACCGGCCTGCTTCTCACCGTACGTGCCGGCGACCAGCATCGACGAGCTCTTGGAGGTGCCGGTCGACTCACCGGTCTTGACGGTGGAGGAGACGTCGATGTCGCGGCCGAGGTCCGCGGTGAAGTCGTGCCCGTCGAGGGAGTCGGGCGCCAGGATCTGGTCGCCGTCCAGCGAGAAGCCGTCGGAGACGCCGTCCGGCCGGGCCGAGGGCCGGTACTCGTAGACCAGCCCGTTCCAGCCGTCGCCGTCGACTTCGCCGGCGGTGTCGGCGTGGATGCCGGCGCCGTCGCCGACGGTCACGGTGTCAACGTCGTCCATGTCGGCGATGATGTCCATCTCGTCACCGGTGACGCCGGCAGCACCGTCGGACACCCCGTCCTTCAGCACGGTGAGCTCGCGTTCCGGGTCACCGGAGAAGGTGCCGGTCTCGGCCGCCACGGCGCGCAGCGACAGCAACGGGACGGCGACGACCGCGATGATCAGCACGAGGATGCCGAGGTTGGTCGCCAGTTTGCGCAGGATGAACTCCCGGTCGCTCATCGGCCACACCACCCGATTCCGGTCGGGTGCAGGGAGGACTGGGCGGAGGTCAGTGTGGAGAGGGGCACTGATGTCCTTAACGTCGGAGGGTCAGGCGTGCACGGCTCAGAATGCGCTGTAGGCCATGCGCAGGAAGAGCAGCGCCACCAGCACGGAGACGACGATGAAGGCCTTGCCCGCCCCCTTGGCCTGGTAGGCCTGCCGCACGGTGTAGCCGTAGATGCCGACGAGGATTCCGAAGACACCCGGCAGCAGAATGGCCCACACCCCCATCTCCGAACGACGGATCGCCACCGTGGCGTCGGAACCGGCCACGAGGGCGACGATCACGCCGAGAACCGTCAGCACGGCACCGGTGGCCAGCAGGATCAGTCCGCCGCGACGTCCCTCGGCGGACGTGTCGGCCGAGGCCTGGTCGGCGGCGGTGGCGTCAGCGGTGTTTGCGGCATTGGCGGGGGCGGAGGAATTGCTCATTAAGCAGCGAACTTTCTCATAAGTTGGTTCAAAACGATATGAGCATACCTTTTATCCCCTGCCCTGCCAATGGTTCTCACGGACCGTCAGCAGAACTTCACCATGCGTTTCCCAGGTCCGCGTGCTGGCGGACCCAGGTGTGCATGGCGATGCCGGCCGCCACCCCGGCGTTGATCGAGCGGGTGGAACCGAACTGCGCGATCGACACCGTCAACGCCGCGGCGTCCTGCGCCTGGGCCGTCACGCCCGGGCCCTCCTGGCCGAACAGCAGCAGGCACCGCTCGGGCAGCCGGGCGGTCTCCAGGGGCACCGAGCCCGGGGTGTTGTCCACGGCCACCACCGTCAGGTCGTGTTCGCGGGCGAAGGCGGTGACCGAGTCGGTGTCCGGGTGGTGCATCAGGTGCTGGTAGCGGTCGGTGACCATCGCCCCGCGCCGGTTCCACCGCCGCCGGCCCACGATGTGCACCGTGTCCACGGCGAAGGCGTTGGCGGTGCGCACCACGGTGCCGATGTTGGAGTCGTTCTCGAAGTTCTCGATCGCGATGTGCAGCCGGTGACGCCGCGAGTCGATGTCGGCGACGATCGCCTCCAGACGCCAGTACCGGTACCCGTCGACGACGTTGCGACGGTCCCCGTTCGCCAGCAGCTCCGGGTCGAAGTGCGCGTCCTCCGGCACCGGCACACCCGGGTACTCCTGCTCCCAGGGGCCCACGCCGACCGGATGATCGAACCACTCCGTGGGGCCGGTCACCTCTCTCGTCCTGTCAGTCCCTCGACGATCAGCAGCTGCGCGGCCACGTAGGTCGCCATGACCAGGCCGTCGACCACACCGTCCAGGCGCCGCACCAGCGGCGAGTCACCACGCAGGAACGCCAGACGCGCCAGGATCAGCCCGTCCGACAGGACGAAGAGGTTGCCGCCGAGGCCCACCCCGGAGAGGTCCGCACGCGCGTCAGCGTCCCCGACCTGCGGGTCGGACGCGAGCACGGACGTCGCCGCCAACGCCGAGCCGTAGCCCGCGGCCGCGGGAAGTGCGGCCGGCGCACCGCTCGCCGCGGTGACGATCCCGGAGGCCAGCACCGGCAGCCGCAACGCCACCGTCGAACGGCGCGGACGGTGCCCGCGTCGCCACAGCTCGGCGATGTAGGCCACCTGGTTCACGCTGAACGCCGCCGAACCCAGGTTCAGGTTGCGCGCACGGGTGGCGGCGTCATCACTGCGCCCGGCCTCGCCCATGAGCACCACGTCGCCCAGCAGCCCGCCGGCCAACCCGGCGAGCACCACCGGCAGGCGTCCGGCACCACCGCCACGTCCTGCGCGCGTGCAGGCGTGCCCGGCGAGCAACGGCATCAGCGCGGGCTTGACCAGCCTCGTCGCCCGGTCACCGCGACGTCCCGCCGCGGCGGCGACCACGGAGGCCGCACCGGCGGCGAGGTAGCCCGCGCGCCACGGCGAGTTCCGGGCGCGCGACATCAGGCCAGGCCCAGGTCTTCCAGGCCGAGCAGGCTGCGGTACTCCACGCCCTCGGCCTCGATGACGTCCTTCGCACCGGTGGCGCGGTCGACGACGGTGGCCACACCGGCCACGGTCGCGCCCGCCTCACGCACCGCGGCGACGGCGGTCAGCGGTGAGTTGCCGGTAGTGGTCGTGTCCTCCACGACCAGCACGCGCTTGCCCTCGATGTCCGGGCCCTCGATACGACGCTGCATGCCGTGCTTCTTGGTCTCCTTGCGCACCACGAAGGAGTCCACCCCGCCACCGGCGTGCATCACGGCGGTGGCGACCGGGTCGGCCCCCAGGGTCAGCCCACCGACGGCGACGTAGTCCCAGTCGGCGGTGAGCTCGCGCAGCAGTTCACCGATGAGCTTCGAGGACTCGCGGTGCAGCGTGGCGCGGCGCAGGTCGACGTAGTAGTCGGCCTCCTTGCCGGAGGACAGCGTCACCCGGCCGCGGACGACGGAGAGTTCGGTGACCAGCTCGGCGAGTCGCTGCAACTTGTCGGCGTTGACGGTGGGCGTGCTCATGGAGGCGTCCTAACTATCTGCGTGGGTTATCGGGAGGGTATGTCCGGTGTGGATCTTACGGGGTTCAGGTGTCCTCGGGGTCGACGACCTCCGCGTCGACCTCCGGGTACTCACCCGACTCACCGATGTGGCGGGCGTGGCGGGCCGACGGCGCACGGTGGCGCCCCCGCGAGGACTGCTCCGCAGTACCCAGGATGTCCACCTCGGCGGAGGTGGTGGCACCGGTTGCGCCGGTGTCACTGTCGGCCGGGTCCTCGCCGAAGATGGTGGAGCGCTGCTCGGCGGTGCGGATCACCCGCGGCCCGCCACCGGACGCCGTACGGCTGTGGTCAGGGTCCTCCCCGACCGCGGGGATCGGGTCGGGGTCCTGCGCGGCTCCGTCCGGGGCGTCCCCGTCCTCCGGGTACTCCGGGAACGACGAGGTGTCCCCCATCGTCTGTCCCTGCGAGCGCGTGGGGAAGTCCACCGGGGTGCTCGAGCGTTCCATCCGCGGACGCCCGGTGTCCCCGTCCGTGCCGGCGGCCTCCACGTCGACGTCGGAGACGGCGTCTGTGGCTGAGCCTGTGTCCGTGCCTTCCGCGCCCTCGGCGGAGGACGCCCGACGCGCCGCGTCCGGCACCGCCCGCAGGTGCCCGCGGTGCGCCGGCGCCTGGCGCTCACCGGACGCGGCGGACCCGGCGTCCTGCGCCTCGGTGTCCTCCGCCGCAGTCGCCGCAGTCGCGGCACCCGCCGCGGCACGCACGCGCGGACGCGTGGGGTCGGCACCACTCAGGTCGAGCTCGACCGAGGTCACGCGCGGCGGCAGGACCCGCGAGGCGTCCACCAGCGCACGCCCCTGCACCAGCACGTGGTCCCAGATCGGCGGGTCGGTCCTGCGGCCCATCTTCAACGCCACCCAGGTGGAGCTGAACGCGATGTCCGACACCGAGCCTGCCAGGGCGTGCAACGCCCCCTCCACACGGCTGTCCAGCATCCGGTCCAGCGCACGGTTGTCCGTGGAGTAGCCGGTGTACGGCGGACGGTCGCAGAGCTCGGAGTGACGCATCCCGGCGGGCATGCCGGCGGTGTCGGACAGGTGCACGCGCACCGGGGAGAAGAACTCCCGACGCAACGCCACCACCGTCACCCCGTTGACCTCGGCGAGGTGGAACTGGTGGCCGCCGGTGAACCCGGAGACCAGGTCGCGCGCCACGGTCGCCGCGGACCCGGTGACGGCGTCGGCGCTGATCAGCGTCATCAGACTGTCCGGCCACTCCCCCGGCAGGTACCGGTCCTCCTTGGCGTACTCGTAGCCGTGGGACTGCGCCCACTGTCGTCGCGAACGACGCCCGGCGAACAGGCCGTTGGACGACGCCGCGGCGTCGGTGGGGGTGGCGGTACCGCCTGTGCCGGTCGTGTCAGCGGTGTCCTGCGTGGATTCCGGGATGGGCTCCGCCTCCGGCTCCGTGGCCGGCTCGGGGATAGCCTCCGGCTCACGTTCCGGCTCCGGGTGCGCCGTCGGTGCGGCGTCCTGCGTCTCTTCCGGCAGGTCGTCCTGCAGGTCTTCGGTCGACTCGTCCTGCACCGGATCCGCGGTCGGGGCGGGTGCGGGGTCCGGCACCTGCTCGGGGACAGGCGCCGGGGCGTGCGTCTGGGAGGGGCCCTTCGACGCACGCCAGAACAGGCCCGCGGCGAGAACCAGCAGCGCGAGCCCGAGCAGAAGGACGAGGACGGCGAAAGACATCATGCCAAGCATAAACGAGGTGGCGGTGTAGCCGGGAACCACCGGCACGCGGCGTCCCCCGGACCCCGATCACCGGTACACCGCCCTGCAGTGGCGGCGAGCGAAACGATCACGAGAAGTCCGGCCCGCTCCGGCCCCTACTGGTTGTCGGCGGCGTACGCCTCGTGGTCCATCAGCTCGCCGTCGGCGGGGGCCTCAGAGACCGCCACCTCGTAGAGCCAGCCGGCGCCGTAGGGGTCGTCGTTGATCACGCCGGCGTTGTCCTCGAGGCCCTCGTTGACCGCGGTGATCTCGCCGGAGACCGGGGCGTAGATGTCGGACACGGACTTGGTGGACTCGACCTCGCCGTAGGGCTCGCCGGCCTCGACCTCGGTGCCGACCTCGGGAAGTTCGACGAAGACGATCTCGCCCAGCGCCTCGGCGGCGATGTGGGTGATGCCGACGCGCACGGTGTCACCGGCGGCGACGGAGGTGGCGTTCACCCACTCGTGCTCCTCGGAGTACAGGCGGTCGGTGGGCAGTGCAGTCATGGGGTTCTCCTCAGAACAATGGTGCAGTCAGGGTGGATGTTACTTCTGGCGCGTGTAGAACGGCAGCGCAACGACGGTGTAGGGGTGGGCCTTGCCGCGGATGTCGACGGTCACCGTCGATCCCACGGACGCCACGCCGCCCTCGGCGGCCGCCTCGGCGGCGACGTAGCCCATCGCCACCGGGTGGCCCAGTGTCGGCGACAGTGCGCCGGACGTGACCTCGCCGAGCCGGACGCCCTCGGCGTCCTGGATCTCGTAGCCGCCTCGCGCCGCGCGGCGTCCCTCGCCGACCAGGCCGATGAGCGTCTGCTTCGTGCCCTCCTCCTTGGCTCGCACGATGGCGTCGCGTCCGACGAACTCCTCCTTGGACTTCGTCGCCGCGAGGATGCCCAGCCCGGCGTCCACCGGGGTGAGCTGCAGGCTCAGCTCGTTGCCGTAGAGCGGCATGCCGGCCTCCAGGCGCAGCGTGTCGCGCGCCGCCAGGCCGCAGGGGCGCACCCCGTGCGGGGCACCGGCGGCGAGCGCCGCGTCCCACACGGCGGTCGCCTGTGCGCCGTCGGTCCCGTTCTCCACGAAGATCTCGAAACCGTCCTCACCGGTGTAGCCGGTGCGGGCGATGATCGCCGGCACGCCGGCGACGGTGCCCTGGAAGGCGGCGTAGTAGCCCAGCCCGCCCACGGCGTCCTGCACGGTCTCTCCCGCGCCGGACGCCTCGGGGGCGTCGGTGACCGCCTCGACGATCTCCAGCATCACCGCGGCGGCCTGCGGGCCCTGCACGGCGATCAGGGAGATGTCGTCGGTCTGGTCGGTGAGCGTGACGTCGAAGCCTTCCGCACGCTCGCGCAGCGCCTCGGCGACGGCGGGGGCGTTGCCGGCGTTGGGGATCACCAGGTACTCCCCGTCGGCGAGCACGTAGGTGATCAGGTCGTCGATGATGCCGCCGTCCGCGGTGCAGATCATCGAGTACTTCGCCTTACCGACCTTCACCGCCGACAGGCGCGAGACCAGGGCGTGGTCGAGGAAGGCCGCGGCGTCCGGCCCGGTGACCCGGACCTCGCCCATGTGCGAGAGGTCGAAGACGCCCACGGCCTCACGGACCGCGCGGTGCTCCTCGAGCTCCTTGTCGTACTTCAGGGGCATGTCCCAGCCGCCGAAGTCGGTGAACTTCGCGCCGAGCTTCTCGTGGACCGGGTGCAGTGCGGTGTGCTTGGTCATCAGTTCTCGCTCTCGGTAGCAGCTTCGATGTCGAAGTCCTCCAGCGGCGGGCAGGAGCACATCAGGTTGCGGTCGCCGTAGGCGTCGTCGATGCGGCGCACGGTCGGGAAGTACTTGTCGCGACGCAGCGACGCCACCGGGAAGGCGGCCTTCTCGCGGGAGAAGTGGCCGTGCGAGACGGCGTCGGCGAAGTCGTCGCGCACCACCGAGGTGGCGGTGAACGGCGCGTGGCGCAGGACGGAGTCCTCCACCGCGACGTCCCCGGCGATGACCTCGTCGATCTCGGCGCGGATGGTGCGCAGCGCGGTGATGAAGCGGTCCAGCTCGTCCTTGTCCTCGGACTCGGTGGGCTCCACCATCAGCGTGCCCGCCACCGGGAAGGCCAGCGTGGGGGCGTGGAAGCCGAAGTCCATCAGGCGCTTGGTCACGTCCGCGGCGGTCACGCCGGACTGCTTGGTCAGCTCACGCAGGTCCAGGATGCACTCGTGGGCGACCAGGCCGTTCTCCCCGGTGTAGAGGGTGGGGAAGCTGTCGGCGAGCTGGCGGGAGATGTAGTTGGCGTTGACCAGCGCCATGCGCGAGGCCTCGGTGAGGCCCTCGTCGCCCATCATGGCGATGTAGGTCCACGAGATCGGCAGCACGCCGGCGGAACCCTGGTTCGCCTGGGAGACCGGGTGCCCCTCCTGCACGCCGGGCTCCACGGTCACGTCGGCCCACGGGTCGGACGGCAGGAACGGCACGAGGTGCTCGCCCACGCACACCGGGCCCACGCCCGGGCCGCCGCCGCCGTGCGGGATGGTGAAGGTCTTGTGCAGGTTCAGGTGGCTGACGTCGCCGCCGAACTCACCGGGCTGCGCCAGCCCGACCAGGGCGTTGAGGTTCGCCCCGTCGATGTAGACCTGGCCGCCGGCGTCGTGCACCTTCGCGCACACGTCGCGCACGTGTTCCTCGAACACCCCGTGGGTGGAGGGGTAGGTGATCATGATGCCGGCGATCTGCTCGCCGTACTTGGCGATCTTCGCGTCGAGGTCGTCGAGGTCGATCGAGCCGTCGTCGGCGTTCTTCACGCCGACGACCTTCAGACCGGCCAGGGCGGCGGACGCGGCGTTCGTGCCGTGGGCGGACGCCGGGATGAGCACCAGCGTGCGCTGGTCGTCGCCGTTGGCGACGTGGAAACGACGGATCGCCAGCAGGCCGGCGAGCTCACCCTGCGAGCCGGCGTTGGGCTGCACCGACACCGCGGCGTAGCCGGTGATCTTCGCCAGCCGGTCCTCCAGGTCGTCGATGAGCTCCAGCCAGCCGGTGGCCTGGTCCTCCGGCACCATCGGGTGGATGCCGGCGAACTCCGGCCAGGTGATCGGCTCCATCGACACCGCGGCGTTGAGCTTCATGGTGCACGAGCCCAGCGGGATCATCGTGCGGTCCAGCGCCAGGTCGCGCCCGGCCAGACGACGCATGTAGCGCATCATCTGCGTCTCCGAGGACACCGAGTGGAACACCGGGTGGGTGAGGATGTCGTCGGTGCGCAGCAGGTCGGCCAGCGGGCCGTCCTGCGCGGTGAAGGACGCCGTGGCCACCGAACCACGCGCGCCGGCGACGACGGCGAGCAGCTCGGCGACGTCGGCGTCCGTCGTGGACTCGCCGACGGAGATGCCGACGTGCTTCTCGTCGACGTGGCGCAGGTTGAAGCCCGCCTCACAGGCGGCGGCGACGGTCGCCGCGGCGTCCGGCACCTGCACGGTGACCGTGTCGAAGAAACGGTCGTGGGCGAGGGCGAAGCCCGCCTCAGACAGGCCCACGGCCAGCGCGGTCGCCCGGCCGTGCACCGCCGTGGCGATCTCCCGGAGGCCCTGCGGGCCGTGCCAGACAGCGTAGAAGCTGGCCACCACGGCCAGCAGCGCCTGGGCGGTGCAGATGTTGGACGTCGCCTTGTCGCGGCGGATGTGCTGCTCACGGGTCTGCAGCGACAGGCGGTAGGCCGGGGTGCCCTCGGCGTCCACCGACACACCCACGATGCGGCCCGGCAGCTTACGCTGCATGGACTCCCGGCAGGCCAGGAACGCCGCGTGCGGGCCGCCGAAGAACAACGGCACACCGAAACGCTGCGCCGAACCCACCGCGATGTCCGCACCCGACTCACCCGGCGAAGTGACCAGAACCTGCGCCAGCAGGTCGCAGGCCACGGTGACCAGGGCGTCCTGCGCGTGCGCGGCGTCGACGGCCTCGGTGAGGTCGTCGCGCAACCCGCCGGTGGTGCCCGGGTTCGACACGACCACGCCGATCAGCGCGTCCTGCCGTGCGGCGATCTGCTCGGCGGTGACGTCCACGATCTCCACCGCGATGTCCACCGCCGCGGCACGCGCACGCGTGATGTTGATGCTCGACGGGTGCAGGGCGGCGTCCAGCAGGACGACACCGTCCTTCTTCGCCGCCTTCGTGTTCACCCGCGCCATCATCTGCACTGCCTCGGCGACGGCGGTCGCCTCGTCGAGCAGGGACGCACCGGCGACCGGCAGGCCCGTGAGGTCGCTGACCATCGTCTGGAAGTTCAGCAACGCCTCCAGGCGGCCCTGCGAGATCTCCGGCTGGTACGGCGTGTAGGCGGTGTACCAGCCCGGGTTCTCCACCACGTTGCGACGGATCACCGCCGGGGTGACCGTGTCGTGGTAGCCGGCGCCGATGAGCTGCTTCTTCACCGTGTTCTTCGCCGCGAAACCACGCAGCGTGGCCAGCGCCTCGGTCTCGTCGAGCGCCGGGGCCAGGCCGATGGGGCCCTGCTGGGTGATGCTGGCGGGCAGGGCCGCGGCGGCGAGCTCCGTGGTGCTGCCGTAGCCGAGCGTGCTGAGGATCTCCGCGGTCGCGGCCGCGTCAGGGCCGATATGACGGTTCGGGAATGCGTCGTGGGGCGTAGCCATGTGTCAGGGGGTCTCTTCCTGTGTGTGCTGTGGTGCGGACACGGGTGTACTCCCTCCCCACTCTGTCGATGGTGCCTGAGAGCTTTTTCTCCTTCGGCGGCCGGGTCACGGACGACGGTGACCGGCTCTTTCCAGAGCTGCCTCGCCACAATGGTGCTGGTGCCTGAGAGTGTCGACGGGGAGGTGTTGCTCCTACGGCGGCCGGTGCTGGTGCCGGCCTCTCCCACAGTGGCTGCGAACGGCGGATTCAGTTGTGGACGGTTCGCGGTCAGTATAACCGCGGCTGTGGCGTGGCACACCACAAACGGCCGGATCGCGGGTGGGGTGCGGGTGTGGGCGGGGTCGGTGCTGCACAGCGATTGACGCCCGACAGGACGCCACCTACGATTCCGGCAACCCTCCCCCTCTCTCCACTCTCCGAGGCCCGATGAAGAAGACCACGCTCACCACCCTGGCGCTCGCCGCCGCGGCGGCGCTCTGCACCTGCACCCCGTCGGCCCGGGACTCCGAACAGGCGCAGGACGCTACGACGCAGGACGCCACGGCGTCCGGCGAGAACGACACGTCCGGCACGGATGAGGACGTCGCCCCGCGCGACCGCGACGCGCCCGTGCTCGGGGCGTCCGACGCCGACGGCGCCTGTGACCCGGGCGTCATCGACATCGACCACGAGAAGAACACGCCGCACGTCACCTACCACGGCAAACCCGGCGACACGGTGGAGCTCACCTACGTCGAGAATGACGGCACCACCACCGACACGACCTTCGAACTCGAGGTCACCGCGACGACATACTCGACGGGAGCCGAGATCTTCAACGGCGACCTGGACCGCATCGAGGTCTCGGCGTCCGGCACCACGGGCACGCCAGGGAACTGCATCATCGACATATCCTGACGGACGCACCGCCGAAGGGGTATCACTGGTTGCATGAAGAAAACGTCCGCGCCCGGTGTCCTCGCCCGCTTCCGCGCCCCGAAGCTGCCCGTGCCACGTCAGGGTGACACGGCCCTGGTCACCGGAGCCACCTCCGGCATCGGTGCCGCGACGGCGAAAGAACTGGTGAAACGGCAGTTCCGGGTCGTCGGCACCTCCCGCGACCCCGGCTCGGCGGCCGCCCGGGCGAATACGCCCGACGGTGTGGAGCTCATCCCCCTGGACCTCGGCGACCCCACCTCCATCGCCGGTGTGCCGGACGAGCTGGCGAAGATCGGCGCCGGCCCGGTCACCGTGCTGGTCAACAATGCCGGGGAGAGCCAGAACGGCCCGCTCGAGGAGCTCCCCCGCGACGCCCTGGAGAGGCTCTTCCAGGTCAACGTGATCGGGCACGTCGAACTAACCCAGGCCCTGCTGCCGCAGATGCGAGCCGCCCGACGCGGACGCATCGTGTTCGTCGGCTCCATGCTCGGCAGCTTCCCGCTGGCCTACCGCGGCAGCTACGGCGCCTCGAAGGCGGCCATCAAGGCCTTCGCCTTCTCCGCACGCCGCGAGGTCGCCCGCTTCGGCATCGGGGTCAGCGTGATGGAACCCGGTGCGATCAACACCGGGCTCTCCGAGCGTCGCACCATCTACGTCGACGACCACGGCCCCTACGCCGAGGAGTTCGCCACGATGCTGACCCACCTCAACAACAACGAGGCCGACGGCATCACCGCCGAACCGGTGGCAGGTGAGATCCTCAGGGCCGTCTCGGACGCCCGGCCCCGCCCGCTCTACGCCACCGGGTCGAGCGCGCGGTTCGCCTTCCCCGCCGCCCGGCTGCTGCCGCGTGACACGATGGGCGGGATCATCGCCGCCAAGCACGGGCTGTAGGCGAGCTCAAGGCGAACTCAAGGCCGAGCTCAGGCCGACATCACGGCCGGCGCGAGTAGAACAGGTCGCGCCACGGCCTGGCGGACAGCGCCACCACCGCGGCGCCGACGATGCCGGTGAACATGCTCGCGCTGGCGATCACGTTGACCCACAGCAACATGGCGTTGCCCAGCACCAGTTCGAGCATCAGCACCAGTGCGCCGATCGTGCCCGACCAACTCAGCCCCACGAACACGCGGTTGACGGGGTGCCGCGCCGGGCCGAAGTAGCCGCGTTCGGTGAACACGATACCGCCGAGCATCAGCAGGAACAGCACCCCGAAGTAGCCGTAGAAGAGCAGTTCCCCCCACTGCGGGTCCAGCCTGTCGCCGAGACGGGTGACTCCCAGGAGCATCAGGAGGACACACGACACGGTGGTGAAACGGCGGAGCATCCCCCCAGCATAGGGGTAAACCTTCAGAACCGGAACAACACGTCCCCTGGCTCGGACGGTTCGCCGGGCATGAGCCCCTCCTCGACGCCACCGTCCTGCTGCATCATCACCACCGCCACGATCGGGTCGAAGCCGAGCCGCCCGATGGACAAGGGTGCGTAGGTGGTGACCCGCTGGCCGACCTGCACGCGCGTGCCCTGTTCGACGTGGGTGGAGTAGCCCTGCCCGTCGAGCTGCGCGGTGTCGATCCCGATGTGCACGAGGACCGGCAGCCCGTCGTCGGTGGTGACGAGGAAGAGGTGCGGCATCAGCCGGGTGAGCACGCCGGCCACCGGCGAGCACACGGTCACGTACTCCACCCCGGGGTCCGGGACCACCGCCATGCCGGGCCCGACCGTGCCCGCGGCGAACAGCGGGTCCGGCACGGCCGACAGTGGCGCGACGGTGCCGGGCATGGGGGTCACCACGTCGAGCGTGCCGGTCCCCGCCCCGGCAACAGATCCCGAGACAGATCCCGAGACGGACCCGGTCACTGACTTCCCTGCGTCCTCCATGTTGCCTCCCGGTCCGTTGCGGTGATGAGCGTCGGTGGCCAAAGGATAGAACGTGCGGCACACGCGTCGGGGCATAACCGCGTTATTTCGTCCAGAAAAGTTCTTCCTTTCCCGAGACTACCCCAACGCCACCGGACGCGAACGGTCGGAGGACCACTGCGACCATCCACCCACGTAGTGGCGCGCCACCGGCAGCCCGGCGTGCTCCATCAGCGCGATGAACAGGGCCGAGCTCACGCCCGACCCGGAGTAGACCACGGTCTCCGCGGCGACGTCGTCGCCGGTGATGCCGTGTTCGGCGAGACGCCCACGCACGACCTCGGGGGACGGGACGCGGCCGTCGTCGAGCAGCTCGGCGACCGGGACGCCGATCGCGCCGGGGATGTGGCCGGCGCGACGGTCCAGCCGCTCGCGGCGTCCCTCGAAGCGGTCCGCCGGACGGGTGTCGATGAGCAGCGGTGCCGCCGCCCCGGTGGACGCCGCGGCAGAGATCTCCTTCACCTCGTCCAGCGACGTCGTCGGCATGGTCGGCGCGCCACCGGCGAGTACCTCGAACGTCCCGCGTCCACGCAGGCAGCCGATACCGGCGGCGATGTCGCCGCCGGCCGCCAGCCAGGCCGGCGTCCCGCCGTCGAGGACGCGCACGTCGGTGACGCCCGCCCACCGCAGGATCCACCACGCGCGGGCGGCGTAGATCAGCCCGCCGCGGTCGTAGATACGCACCGGGACGCCGGGCTGGATGCCCCAGTCGTCGACGAAGTGCTGCAGGACGGCCCGGCTGGGCAGCGGGTTACGCCCGGCGGTCGCCGACGGCGAGCCGGACAGCATGGTGCCGGGGTCGCAGAAGAAGGAACCGGGGATGTGCCTGGTCACGTACAGGTTCCAGGCGGCGTGCTCGCCCCACTCCCAGTCGGAGTCGAGGACGATCATCCGCTCGCCACGGCTGCTGCCCTCGAAGAGGTCGGTGGCGGAGATGAAGGGTTCGGCGGTCGTTGTCGCGGGGGTGTCGGGCTGGCTCAGGGTCATGCGGACCAGTTTACGAGGGAAAGCGTGCCGCCGCCGCCCCGCATAGCGAAGCTCACAACCAGCCCCCTACAACCGGCCCCCTACAACCAGCCACGGTCGCGGGCGATGCGCCAGGCCTCGAAACGCGTGGCCGCCCCCGTCTTCGACATCGCCGAGGACAGGTAGTTGCGGGTGGTGCCCGCCGCCAGGTGCACGGTCTCGGCGATCTGCTCGACGGAGCCGCCCTGCCCGGCGACCTCCAGCAGTTCGGTCTCGCGCTCGGTCAGCGGCGACTCGCCGGCGCCGATCGCCTGGGCGGCGAGCTCCGGGTCGAGGTAGCGGCGTCCGGCGTGCACGGTGCGCACCGCGGTGGCGAACTCCGCGGCGGAGGACGTCTTGGGCACGAAGCCGGCGACGCCGGCGGCCAGCGCCCGCTTGAGCTGGCGGGGACGCCCGTGGCTGGTGACGATCAGCACGGCGACGCCCTCGGGGAGGCCGGCGGCGGTCTCCACCCCGTCGATGCCGCCCATCTGCAGGTCGGTGACGGCGACGTCCGGCGGGTGGTGCGTCCGGCACCAGTCGAGCAGTTCCTCGCCGGAGCCGAGGGTGGCGACGACGTCGAGGTCGTCCTCCAGCGACAGCAGGGTCGACAGTGAGCTGGCGACGAGGGACTCGTCGTCGACGACGACCACCCGGACGGGTTCTGCACTCATGGTTGCTCCTTTTTCTCTACTCACCGGGCAGGCGAAGGGTCACGCGGAAGACGTTACCGTCGCGCTCGGCGACGAGTTCCGCGCCGATCGGCTCGGCGCGACGCCGGATCCCCGCCAGGCCCGACAGCCGTTCGATGCCGCGGGTCACGCCGTCGTTGCTCATCGTCACCGCCTCGGCCGACCCGGGCGTGAAGTCGAGCCGCACGCGCGTGGCCGAGGAGTGACGCACCACGTTCGTCGTCCCCTCGCGCACCAGCCACGCCGCCAGCTCGCGCATCGGCTCGGACAGCGTCGTGGGGTCGCCGTCGACGTCCAGGTGGACGCCGGCGCTGTGCAGCAGCTGCCGCGCGCCGTCGACCTCGGTGGACAGGTTGACCGCCCGGTAGCCGTCCACCACCTCGTGCATCTCGGTGACGGAGGTCCGGGCCAGCTCCTGGAGCTGCGCGAGTTCACCGTCGGCACGCTCGTCGCCGCGCGCGACCAGCGCACGCGCCAGCTCCGCCTTCAACGACATCGCCGCCAGACGCTGACCGAGGGTGTCGTGCAGCTCCTGGGAGAACCGCAGCCGTTCCTCGCTGACCTGCAGGGCGGCGTCCGTCAGGCGGGCGCGGTCGAGCTGCTTGGCGATGTTGACCGTCCACGCCGAGGCCACCACGGTGGTCATCAGGAACGTCCCGAAGAACAACGGCAGCCACTCCAGCTCGTCCCACATGAGCACCGACGTCGCCGCCGAGAGCACCAGGGTGAGCGTCCAGCGCCACGGCAGCCACGGCAGCACCGCCGTCGGGGCGACGATGATGGCGATGAACACCAGGCACAGCCCCGTCACCGCCGTGGTGGACGAACCCGCCACGTACAGCAGGACGCCGAGCGTCCAGACGATCGCGGTGGCCGCGCCCGTCGCGGCCACGAGCCGTCCGGTGGGACGCCGCGGCCGGGTGTTGAACTCCGGGCGCCGCTCCACGACCAGCAGGGCCGCGACGGTCAGCACCAGCCCCGACCCGGCCACCACCGCCTGCTGCCACAGGTTGAGCGCGGGCCCCTGGCCGGCGACGGCCAGCGGGAGAACGACGGCGAGGACGCCGAACATGGCGACCATCAACTGCATGGACAGGCGCGTGTACACGGCGAGCTTCGCGCCGCCGCCGAGCCCGCGCCACGTCCTGCGTGGGCGGGTGACGGACTCCAGCACGGTCGGGTTCATGGTCCCCATTTAAGCAGTGGTGCCGGACGTCAGCGCCGGACGTCCCAGCGGACGTAACGGGCACCGGCCCACACGCACACCGCCGCCCACGCCAGCAGGATCAGCATCATCGGCCACGTCTCGGCGAGGACCTCCCCGGAACTCAACGCGGCGACGCCGTCCATCCGGCCCACGGTGGTACTGCCCGCCCAGCCGTACTGGGCCAGGTCGAAGATCAGGGCGAACGGGGTGCGGGCGAGGACCTCGTCGACACCCTCCGGGTAGAGCTGACGGAAGTTGCCCATCGTGGCGAACATCAGCAGCATCACCGGCATCGAGGTGATCTGCGCGGCCTCCGGGTTCTTCGTGAACCCGCTGGTCACCAGGGCCAGCCCACTGGTGACCGCCAGGCCGAGCAGCACAGCGACGATGAGCGGCAGCACGTTCACCGGCCCCGGCGCGCCGAAGACCATGAGCAGCACCGACATCAGCACCGTGAACACGATGGTCAGCACCGCCCCGGGGAAGGAGGAGGCGCCGAGGATCTCGGCGTCGCGCGCCTCACCGGTGCGCAGGCGTTTGAGCACGCCCTCGTCCCGGCGCGTGGTCACCATGGAGAGCACGGTGTAGAACTGCACGAACATCAGGGCGAAGAGCAGGAAGTACTCCAGCGCCGTGGCCGCGGCCTCGACCTTGGACTGCTCGTCGTCGCCGGAGAGGATGAAGAACATCGCCAGGCCGAAGCCGATGGGGATGAGCGTGGCGTTGACGAGCAGGGTCTTGTTGCGGCGGAACTGGAGGGTCTCCGCGCGGGCCAGGGCGACGAAGCGCCGGAGGGAGGTTCCGGCGGTGCCGGTGGAGTGGACTTCTGTACGGGTGGTTTCACGTGCGGTGGTGGTCATGACGGGTCCTTTCAGACGGCGCTGTCGCGTCCGGCGATCTTGGCGAAGACGCGCTCGAGGCTGGCGGGGCGGGCGGAGAAGTGACCGAGGGTGACGTCGTTGGCGGCGGCCCAGTCGAGCAGGCGGTGGGTGTCCTCCTGCAGCCGGGAGGTCTCGATCCGCAGCCGCACCCCGTCACGGGTGACCTGCGCGCCGGGGAAGGACGGGAAGACGTCCTGCGGGCGTCCTGCGCGGTTCCCGCCGGCGGCGCCGGCGTCCGGCAGGGTGAAGCTGATCTCGGCGCCCTCGGTGGCGGCGAGGTCGTCCAGCCGGCCCTCGACGGCGATCACGCCGGCGTCCATGATGGCGATCCGGTCGGCCAGATGCTCCGCCTCCTCCAGGTAGTGGGTGGTCAGGATCATCGTCACGCCGCGGTCCTTCAACGCCGCGAGCAACTCCCAGGTGCGGGCGCGAGACTCCGGGTCCAGGCCCGTGGTCGGCTCGTCGAGGATCACGATGCCCGGGTCGTTGAGCAGTGCGCAGGCGAGGTCGAGGCGACGCTGCTCGCCACCGGACAGCGAACCGACGCGCACGTCGGTGCGGTGGTTCAGGTCCACCTCGCCGAGCACGTCGTCGACCGGCAACGGGGTGGAGCACGTGCCCGCCCACATGCGCATCGTCTCGGCGACGGTGAGCTCCTTGGGCAGCCCGCCGGACTGCAGCATGATGCCGAGTTCCGGACGGATCCGCGCGCGGTCGGCGACCGGGTCCATGCCCAGGACGCGCACGGTGCCCTGCGACGGGGCGGCGAGCCCCTCGACGATCTCGAGGGTGGAGGTCTTGCCCGCACCGTTGGTGCCGAGCAGGCCGTAGACCTCGCCCTTGTCCACGTCGAAGGAGATCCCCTTGACGGCGGTGTAGGCGTCCTTGGACTTCTTCGCCTGGTAGGTGCGGGTCAGGTCGGTGACGCTGATGACGGGTGCTGTACTCATACCCCTGATCCTGCCGGGACAGGGTCGGTGCAGGTAGAGGGGTTTGTCATGAGCTGGCGCGCGGATGTCACGGGATCGACGTGACAGATGTCATGTCCGCGGTGAAGTGTAGGCTATCCTCTTGACTATTCACCGTCCCGAACAATGAGGATCACCATGACCGTCAGCTTCGTCCCCCTGCGCCGCGTCTCCGCGGCCCTCTGCGCCACGGCGGTCGCCGTCTCGCTCGTCGCCTGCTCCGATGATTCAGACGACTCTGGCTCTTCAGGATCCTCGAGTTCCGCGAACGCCGACGCCTTCCCCGTCACCATCGACTCCGCCCTCGGCGCCGCCACCATCGAGGAGGAGCCCGAGCGAGTCGTCACCATCGGGTGGAGCAGCCAGGACGTGGCCCTCGCCCTCGGCGTGACCCCCGTCGGCATGCAGGACATGAGCGGCGACACCGGCGACGACACCGGCGTGCTGCCCTGGGACCGGGAGGCGCTCGACGGCAGCGACGACGCAGACGGCGCCGAGCCGGAACTGCTCGACGCGTCGTCCGACGACCTGCCCTTCGAGGACATCCTCAACCTCGAGCCGGACGTGATCCTCGCCGTGAACTCCGGCGTCACCGACGAGCAGTACTCACGCCTCAGCGACATCGCCCCCACCGTGGCCTACCCCGGTGAGGCGTGGCAGACCAGCTGGGAGGACCAGACCACCACCGTGGGCCAGGCCCTGGGACGCGGCGACGAGGCCGAGCAGCTCGTCGAGGACACCAACCAGCTCATCGCCGACGCCAAGGACGAGCACCCCGAGTTCGACGGGAAGACCATCGCCTTCGCCTCCGGGACCAGCACCGACGGCCTGAACACCTACCTCGCCACCGACTCCCGGGTGACGCTGCTCGAGCAGCTCGGTTTCAGCATCGCCCCGAGCGTGCCGACCTCCGGGGAGTCCTTCTCCGTGCCGGTGAGCAAGGAGAACTGGTCCTCCATCGACTCCGACGTCCTGGTCTCCTGGTACCTCAGCGAGGACATCCAGGAGGAGCTGGAGTCCGACGCCGGCTTCGCCCGCATCCCCGCCGTCGAACGCGGCGGCTACGTGCCCCTCGTCGACCCGCCGATGGTATACGCCACCAGCGCGATCTCGGTGCTGAGCCTGCCGTGGATGCTGGACAACTACCTGCCGCTGCTGCAGTCCGCCGCGCAGGGCGACTCCCCCCTGTGACGGACCCTGTGACGGACGCTGTGACGGACGGCGACCTGCTGCCCGTCGCTCACCCGGCCGGCGTGGCCGCCGTCGACGCACTCGTCGCCGACGCCCGCGTCATCGGCTGGGCCGAGGGCCTGCACAACTGCGCCGAGTATCTCGCCGCCCGCAACGCGGTGATCGTGCACGGCGTGACCTCCCGGGCGTTCCGCCTCATCGCCGCGGAGACCAACGCCGAACGGGCCCGCGACGTGGACCGCTACTTCGCCGGCGACGGGCCGGACGCACCGCCGGACGCTCCGCCGGACGCGCTGGTCACCGCGATGTGGTCCTGGTACCGCACGCCGCTGGCGCACAACGCCGCGCTGCTGCGGTGGTTACGCACCTACAACGCCGGCGTCGCGTCCTCACGCCGTGTCGTCTTCACCGGGCTCGACTCCTTCGACGGGGACCACCGCGACCTCGCCGCGCGCGACCGCGTGCAGTACGACAACCTGCGCCGTCTCGCCGACGGACACCCGGGAGAACGCATCCTGCTGTTCGAGCAGACCGAGCACCTCGACCCCACGCTCGACGGCTCCCTCGGCTCCCACCTGGTCGGCGGCGGTCTCGGCGCCTACCGGGTCGCCGGCGCACTGTGGACCCCGGGCGACCCACGCGCCCGCTACCCGCTGGGCCCCTACGCTCCGCTGGCGGAGGCGGCTGCGGCTACAGCTACGGACCCGACAGCGGCCGGCGACGGGCCGACACCGCTCGTCGACGGCATCACCGTGTTCCCTCAGTCCTGGGCCGGCCCGTTCGACCTCCTGCTGATGTCCGACCGTTTACACGACGCCCCCCACTCCTGACTGTCCTCCCCCGACTCCCCAGTCGTCGACGGCAGGCACCCCGCACCCCCGAAAGTGTTGTACCCAGCCGCGTCGCCATATGCGCGGCGTGCGGCGCGTCCCGTAGCCTTGCCCGGCACCCGCCCCCGCCTGCACGAAGGATGATCGTCCTGCCACGTCCTGTCTCTTCTGCCTCCCGCCTCCAGGCCACGTACCTCCCCGCAGAACACGGCTTCGCCTGGTGGGGCGTCGACGACCTTCCCGCCACGATGGACGCCGCAGGGCTTCCCACCGGGCGTGCGACGACCGCGCGTCTCGTCGTGCCGGACGGCGAGAGTCTGCAGGTGGAGGACGTGGAGGTGTGCGTCACCGACCTGCTCACCACCGCGCGGTGCCTGTCCACGCTCACGCGCGTGCGCCAACTGGACGCCTCGGCGCGGGCGTGGCGCACGGCGTCCCGCAACGTCCTGCGTCCCCGTGCGGGACGCGACACGGACGCCGCACTCGCCGAGGTCGCGGGCGTCCTTCCGCCCGCCGGGCACGCCGTCCCGGACGAGGACGCCGCGGCGATCCCGTCCGCCGCCGCCCACCTCGCCCGGTTCCGCGACGACCTGGACACCGCAGGACGCCTCGACGGGCAGGTCGTCGCCGACCTGCGCCCCTACCAGGCGCAGGGCGTGGCCTGGCTGCGCGCCCGCGTACGCGACGACGGCGGCGCGCTGCTCGCCGACGACATGGGTCTCGGCAAGACGCTGCAGGTCATCGCACTGCTCGCGACGTCCTACCCGACGCGCGCCCACCTGGTCGTCTGCCCGACCTCGCTGCTGGGCAACTGGGCACGCGAACTGCACCGCTTCGCGCCACAGCTGCCGGTGCTGCGCTACCACGGCAGCACCCGCGAGCTGCCCGACGACATCGCCGCCGGGACCGTGGTGCTCACCAGCTACCCGCTGGTGCGCTCCGACTCCGCGCTGCGCGCCCGGACGTGGGGCGTCGCCGTGTTCGACGAGGCCCAGCAGCTCAAGAACCCGTCCTCGCAGGTCACGCGCGCCGCCGTGTCGTTGGACGCCGAGGCACGGGTGCTGATGACCGGCACGCCGGTGGAGAACGACCTCGACGAACTGTGGTCGCTGTTCTCCGTCGCGGTGCCGCAGCTCCTGGGCACGCGCGCACGCTTCCGCACCCGCTTCGCCACCCCGATCCGGCAGCGGCAGTCGCGCACGGCGGCGGCGCGGCTGTCCACGACGATCGCGCCGCACATGCTGCGTCGGACGAAGGACGGCGTGGCGCTCGAACTCCCGCCGCGCCTCGACACCACCGTGTACTGCGGCCTCACCGCCGCGCAGCGCGGCCTCTACCGCGACGCGGTCACCGCCGCCTTCAGCACCGGCTTCCACCACGGCGCAGGACGCAGCGGGCAGATCCTCGCGCTGCTGACCTCCCTGAAGCAGATCTGCAACCACCCCGACCAGTACCTTCATTCCGAGGGCACGCCTGCGCCGGGACAGTCGGGCAAGTTCGACCGGGTCGCCGAGATGCTCGCCGAGATCACCGCCGGCGGCGAGCGCGCCCTGGTGTTCACCCAGTACCGGGCGATGGGCGAACTGCTGTCCGACGGGCTCGCCGACCACCTCGGCTGCGCTGCCCTGCCCTTCCTCCACGGCGGGATGTCCGCCGCCGACCGCGACGAGATGGTCCGACGCTTCCAGGAGGACGACGACGCGCCGCCCGTGCTCATCCTCAGCCTGCGCGCCGCCGGATTCGGCCTGAACCTGACCCGCGCCTCACACGTCATCCACTACGACCGGTGGTGGAACCCGGCGGTGGAGGAACAGGCCACCGCGCGAGCCCACCGCATCGGCCAGAAGAACCGGCTGAGCGTGCACACCATGGTCGTCGGCGGGACGTTCGAGGAGCACATCGAGAAGATGCACCGGGCGAAGAAGGGCCTGGCCGACGCCGTGACCGGCGACGACAGCGCCGAGCTGACCAGCATGTCCGACGAGGAACTGCGCGACGTGGTCGACCTGAAGGAGGAGTACTGATGGCCGAGGCCGAGTTCGGGGCGACGCTGTGGGGACGCGCCTGGCTACGCACCGTGGAACGCACCGACGGGACACCGCGCGCCCAGCTGCCCAAGGCCCGCAGCCTCTCCCGCAACCACAAGGTGGACCTGGTCCTGCCGGGCGCGGATGCGGCGGATGGGTCGCCTGCTGTGACTGCGGCGGTGCGCGACGGGTCCTCCACCCACACCGTGACGCTCGCCCCCTGCGGCTGGAGCGCCGCCGAGCAGGACGCTGCGGGGAACGTCCTGGCCGGCCTGCGTCCGGACCCCAGCGGCGACCTGCCGGACGACCTGATCGGTCGCTTCGGCGACGCCGGCGTCCCGGTCGTCCCCGCTGCACCGGACGAGACGGCGACCTGCACGTGCCGTGCCCGGTCGAGGCCGTGCGCGCACATTCTGGCGACGTTGTACACCCTGGTGTCGACCATCGACGAACGTCCGGTCACGGCACTGGAACTGCGCTGCCCCGACGGTGTCGGCAACGGTGGCGGGGCGGGTGCCGGTTCAGACGCCGACTGGATCGCGCTGGAGGACATCGACCCGGCGACCTTCTTCGACCCGCCGGTGCGCTGAGCCTGCTCCCTGCCCCCCCCTGCCCCCTAACGCCAACGACGGTTCCTGTCCGGAATGACCGGCGAAGTGGAGACTTCGTCAGTCAGACCAGACAGAAACCGTCGGTTCGTCCGGGTCGGACTACGCCTCGTGCGCGACCGACTCGATGGTGAGCGCGTCGGTGGTCGGGTCGGCGACCCCGGAGGCGTCGCGCGGCAGGTCCACCTTCACGGTGTCGCCGTCGCGGACCTCGCCGGCGAGCAGCTTCTTCGCCAACGCGTCGCCGATCGCCTTCTGGATCAGGCGGCGCAGCGGCCGGGCACCGTAGGCCGGTTCGTAGCCGCGCTCGGCGAGCCACGCCTTGGCGTCCTCGGTGACCTGCAGGTCGAGCCGTCGGGCGGCGAGCCGCTCGGCGAGCTGGGCGACCTGGATGTCCACGATGGAGGTCAGCTGCTCCTGCGACAGGGCATCGAAGATGACCACGTCGTCGAGCCGGTTGATGAACTCCGGCTTGAACGCCGCCTTCACCGCGTTCATCACCTGCTCGTCACTGCCACCGGCGCCCAGGTTGGAGGTCAGGATGAGGATGGTGTTGCGGAAGTCCACCGTCCTGCCCTGCCCGTCGGTCAGGCGTCCTTCGTCGAGGACCTGCAGCAGCACGTCGAAGACGTCCGGGTGCGCCTTCTCGACCTCGTCGAACAGCACCACCGTGTAGGGGCGGCGCCGGACGGCCTCGGTCAGCTGGCCACCGGCGTCGTAGCCGACGTATCCGGGGGGCGCGCCGACGAGACGGGCGACGGAGTGCTTCTCGCCGTACTCCGACATGTCGATGCGCACCATGGCGTGCTCGTCGTCGAAGAGGAACTCCGCCAGCGACTTCGCCAGCTCCGTCTTGCCGACACCGGTCGGCCCGAGGAACAGGAAGGAGCCGGTCGGACGGTCCGGGTCGGCGACGCCGGCGCGGGAGCGACGCACCGCGTCGGAGACGGCGGTGACCGCCTCGTCCTGCCCGACGACACGTCCACCGATGACCTTCTCCATGGCCAGCAGCTTCTCGGTCTCGCCCTCCAGCATCTTGCCGGCGGGCACACCGGTCCACGCGGAGACGACCTCGGCGATGGTGTCCGGGGTGACCTCCTCGGTGAGCATGCGCTGCTCCTCGGCCTGGGCGGCCTCGTACTCCGCCTCGCCGACCTGCTTCTCGAGCTCCGGGATGCGGCCGTAGCGCAGCTCGGCGACGCGGGCGTAGTCACCGTCGCGCTCGGCGATCTCGGACTCGGTGCGCAGGCCGTCGAGTTCCTCCTTCAGCTCGCGCAGCCGGTCGATGGAGCCACGCTCGTTCTCCCAGCGGGCCATGAGCCCGTTGAGCTTCTCGCGCTCGTCCTCGAGTTCGGCACGCAGCTTGACCAGGCGGTCCTTGGAGGCGTCGTCGGTCTCCTGGCTCAGGGCCATCTCCTCGATCTCGAGGCGTCGGACGATGCGCTCGGCGTCGTCGATCTCCTCGGGGCGCGAGTCGATCTCCATGCGCAGACGCGACGCGGCCTCGTCGACCAGGTCGATGGCCTTGTCCGGCAGGAACCGGCTGGTGATGTAGCGGTCCGACAGGGACGCGGCACTGACCAGCGCGGAGTCCTGGATCCGTACGCCGTGGTGGACCTCGTAGCGCTCCTTGAGCCCACGCAGGATGCCGACGGTGTCCTCCACGGTCGGCTCACCGACGTAGACCTGCTGGAAACGACGCTCCAGGGCGGCGTCCTTCTCGATGTACTTGCGGTACTCGTCGAGGGTGGTGGCGCCGACGAGGCGCAGTTCACCGCGGGCGAGCAGCGGCTTGATCATGTTGCCGGCGTCCATCGCGGACTCGCCGGTGGCACCGGCGCCGACGATGGTGTGCAGCTCGTCGATGAAGGTGACGACCTCGCCGTCGGCCTCCTTGATCTCGTCGAGGACGGCCTTGAGGCGCTCCTCGAACTCGCCGCGGTACTTCGCGCCGGCGACCATGGAGCCCAGGTCGAGGCTGATCAGCTTCTTTCCGCGCAGGGACTCGGGCACGTCGCCGGCGACAATGCGCCGGGCGAGGCCCTCGACGATGGCGGTCTTGCCCACACCGGGTTCGCCGATGAGCACGGGGTTGTTCTTCGTACGCCGCGACAGCACCTGGACGACACGGCGGATCTCCTGGTCACGTCCGATGACCGGGTCGATCTTGCCTTCGCGGGCACGGGCGGTCAGGTCGGTGGAGTACTTCTCCAGCGCCTGGAACTGGCCTTCGGGCTCCTCGGTGGTGACCTTGCGGTTGCCGCGGACGGACTCGAAGGCGCCACGGATGGCGTCGAACGTGCCGCCGCGGTCGTGCAGGGCCTTGGCCGCCTCGGAATCGCCCTTGGCGATGCCGGCGAGCAGCACCTCGGTGGAGACGTAGGTGTCGCCGAGTTCCTCGGCGAGTTCCTGTGCGGCGGTCAGGGAGTTGAGGGCGTCCCGGTTGAAGTTGGGGTTGGCCATCCCGGAGCCGGACGCCTGCGGGTAGCCGGCGACGAGGTCGCGGGCGTCGCGCAGGACGTCGTCGGCGTCGACGCCGGCGGCCTGCAGGACGGGGCGGGCGATGGAGTCCTCCTGGTCGAGGATCGCCACGAGGAGGTGCGCCGGACGGATGTCCGGGTTACCGTTGGCGCTGGCCGACTGCAGTGCAGCCTGCATGGCCTCCTGGGTTCGGGTGGTGGGGGTGAATCCGCTCATCGTCAGTCTCCTTCTCTGCGTGTGCGTGCCGGTATCTACTTTAGCGCGTTCGTGTCAACTTTCGCTTACGGTAGTTCCAACGTCGGAAACCTTGAGTCTGTTCCACTCAACCTAGAGTTCTCACTGTGATCTAGATCACATTGTTGAGCAGACGGGTCCCCTCCAGCGACCTGGCCACAGACCGCGCCACCGACCTGTTCGCGACGAAGACCCGGGCGTCCGTGCCGGGCCTGGCGAAACCCTCCCGCACCGGGGAGGACGTCGCCGGACCGACGAGGAAGAGGTCGTCCCGCACCTGCCCGTCCCGTCCGACCGCCCGACCCTCCGCGTCGACGAGGAACACCTCCGCACCGGCCTCGCCGGTGTCCCCGTGGCCCGTGGCCACCTCGCCGGACGCCAGGAGCCCACGCAGGAGTCCGTCCGACACCTGCGAGGCCGTGACGTCCGCCAGGCGTGCGTCGACGAGACGGGTGGCCTCCACCGCCTCACCGGGGAGCGACGGACTGGTGGCACGGAAACCTCCACCGCGGTGCCCGGGCAGCTCCACCACCCGGGCGTCGGCCCCGAGGAAACGCACGAGACCGGCGCGGTGCAGGGCCAGGAGGTTGCCGAGCCGCTCCGGCGGCGGCCCGGAGCACACGTAGGAAAACGAGGCGCAGACCTGCCGGACGAACGCCTCGTCCTGCGCGGAAAGACGTGCCCCGTCTGCGGCGCGCAGTAGCCCCCGCAGCACCGGGAGAACCCCCACCAGCGTGGCGTACAGCGCGGCGTCCTGCGGGTGGCGTCCCCCCGTGGCGCGGTGAAGGTTGGTCAGGGTGTTGCCGACCACCGCATCCTCGAGGGCCTCCCGGTCGGCGAACACGCGTCCGGCGAGCGGGCGGTCCAACCGGTCGGGCCGTAGCCGGTCGGCCGGGTCGGGGACGGCGTGCCCGAGTGACGCGGAGACCGTTCGTGCCGTGACACCGGCAGTGCCCGCTGCCCAGGCGTCGGTGAGTTCGTGGACGCCTCCGGCATCCACCGCACACCTGCCGCGGTCGCCCAGGTCGGCCAGTGCCGTGTAGTGGGCGGCGGTGACCTCCGCAGACAGCAGCCTGCGCACCGCACCGTCGGCGAGCGCACCGTCCGGCGTCCGTGGCAGGCGTGCCACCGCGTCGGTGGTGAGGTAGCGGGGACTGCGCGGCGTCACACCCCCGGCGATCTTCGACCGGTACGGCACACCACGGCGGGACCCGACCCACAGCACCGGCTCCTCCCCGGAGGGCCGGTAGGTGGGCACCGGGCCGCCGTCGCGACGGTCGAACCGGCCACCGCGCCCTTCACTGAGCAGCATCATCAGGTCGATGAACGCCAGACCGAAACCACGCACCAGGACGTCCGCACCCGCCGGAACCCCGGTGAGGTCCTGGTCGGCGGTGTAGCCCGGCGGCGTGTAGCCCGGCGGCGTGTGGCCCTGACCGGGAACCGCACCGGACCGGACGTCCAGATGCCCCTGGGCCAGGACGACGACGTCGGCGCGCAGCACCGTCCCGTCCTGCAGGGTGACCTGCCGGCCCGCGCCGGGACCGGGTACCGACACCTGCACCGCACGCGTGCGCCAGGTGCACACGGCGACACACTCCGGCAACGCGTCGACCGCACGGGCGAAGGCGTCGCGCAGGTAGGACGCCACCTCCCGGCGCGGCAGGAACGTCCCCGGCGACCCGGACCAGTCGGCGAGCGTGGGGCCGGTCCCGTCCGGGTGCACGGTGATCTCGTCGGCGGTGTTGTTCATCCACAGTTGACCGGGCTGGTCCGCCCGCCAGATCCGTCCCGCACCGCAGGGGTACGGGTCGACGACGTGCACGGTCAGCCGTCGGGAGCCGTCGAGTTCACCGGCCAGGGCCTGCAGCACCCCGGTGGCGCGCGGCCCCGCTCCGACCAGTACGACGGAGTCGACCGGGGGTCCGAGGTCCCTCACCGTGTTGCCCGGGAGTACCGGGAGGCCGCGGCGAGGACGTCGGCGGTGTCGGCGAGCCGCAGGACCTCGCCGGTGCCACCGTCGCCGGTGACGAACCGGTCACCGACGATCAGGACGCCGGACGCCTCCCCCGCCACCTCCCCGGCCACCGTCACCGACGCCGGCTCGGCGACCGTCACCACCGTGGGCAGTTCGCCCTGTGGCGGGCGGGGCACGATCGACGGGCCCTTCACCGTGAACACCTCCCCCACCGAGTCCGTGACCTCGACGTCGACGTAGTGGACCTTGTCACGGTCGATGAAACGCGCGGTCGCCGCGTCACGGATCTCGGCGTCCGGTTCCCAGGACGTCCACAATCTGCGCACGGCGGAGACGATGTCCCCGAACTCACGCCACACACCGTCCGGCGAGGCGGGACGCCGGCCCACCAGCGCGGCGGACGTGGTGTCGGTCTGCACCGTCGGCGACCAGCCGGCGCGTCCCCTGCTGACGTGGTCGAGCGTGGCGGTGGACGTGGCGACGTGGAAAGGTTCGGTGTGGGTCAGCGGCACCTCCGGCACGATCCTCAGGTCCGTGGTCTGCCCGGCCAGCCAGGCGGCGACGGTGACCGCGTTCTGCCCGGAGGAGAAGTCGTCCTCGAGCAGCAGGATGTCGGTGGGACCTGCACCGTCTGCACCGCCTGCACCGTCGAGCGCGAGCGCCAGCGCGCGCAGCGCCGGGAGGTCGAGGGCGGCCTGCGGGGCCACCCGGATCACCACGGTCATGCCGGCACCTCCGCGTGCTGGTGGTCGTAGGCGGGCAGGCCGAGGTTGCCGCGCAGGGTGTTGTCCGGGAACGTGTCCGGGTAGGACTCCCGGTACACGCCACGGTCCTGGAGTTCAGGGACCACACGGTCCACCACCCCGTCCAACCCGCCCGGCGAGAGGTGCGGAACCAGGATGAAGCCGTCCGCCGCTCGTGCCTGGGTCAGCTCGTCGAACTGCTCGGCGACCTGGTGTGGCGTCCCCACCAGCGTGCCGCCACGTCCGGACACCTCGGTGACGAGGTCGCGGATCGACAGGTCGCGCTCCCGTGCCAGCTCGCGCCACCGGTCGGCGACCGCGCGGGGGTCCTTGTCGTGGCGCACCCGACCGCGGGTGATGTCGGCGTTGCCGGTGTCGGGGTCCTGCTCCGGCAGGGGCCCGTCCGGGTCGAGGTGGGTGAGGTCGGTGCCCCAGACCTGTTCGAGGAAGGCGATCGCACCGGGCCCGGTGACCTGGCGACGCCGGACGTCCTCGTGGAGCTCCTGCGCCTCGGCGGCGGTGTCACCGAGGATGACGGAGATCCCGGGGTAGATCTTCAGGTCCCCGGCATCGCGTCCGACGGCGGCGAGACGCCGGTCGATGTCCTTCCGGAACTCCCGTCCCGCCTCTGCCTCGGAGTGTCGGGAGAAGATCACCTCCGCGTTGCGTGCGGCGAAGTCCCGCCCTTCAGGGGAGTCGCCCGCCTGGAAGATGACCGGGCTGACCTGGGGCGTCGTGGGCACCGGGAAGTGCCCGCGGACGTCGAAGAACTCCGAGGTGTGCGCGAAGGAGCCGTCGGCGCCGTGGTCGTGGGAGTGCCAGAGCGTCCTGGCCAGGGCGAGGAAGTCCTCGGCCCGACGGTAGCGGTCGGCGCCGTCGAGGAAGCCGCCGCGCCGGAAGTTCGCCCCGGTGAAGGCGTTGTGGGTGGTCACCAGGTTCCACGCCGCCCGTCCCCCGGACACCCGGTCCAGGGTGGCCAGTGTACGGGCCAGGTCATAGGGCTCGTTGAAGGTGGAGGAGAAGGTCCCGGTCAACCCGATGTGCCCGGTGACCGCGGCGAGCCCGGCGAGCACCGTGGCGGTCTCGGGGCGTCCAACCACGTCCTGGTCGAAGATCCTGCCCTTGTGCTCCCGCAGCCTGAGTCCCTCGGCGAGGAAGAGGAAGTCGAAGAGGCCGCGTTCGGCGCTGCGGGCGAAGTGCTCGAAACTGTCGAAGTCGATGTGGGAGCCGGACTCGGGGTCGGACCAGACGGAGTGGTTGTTGACGCCCGGGAAGTGGGCGGCCAGGTGAACCTGGCGTTTCGTGGTGTTCGTGCTGTCAGACATGGTGGGTCTCCTTCCGGGGGATGCTGGGGGCCGCCGCGAGCAGCGCCCTGGTGACCTCGTCGGTCGGGTCGTCGAAGACCTGCGCCGTGGTTCCGTACTCGACCACCCGACCCGCCGCCATGACGGCGACCTCGTCGGCGATGGAGCGGACGACGGCGAGGTCGTGGCTGATGAACAGGTAGGTCAACCCCAGTTCGTCGCGCAGGTCCACCAGCAGGTCCAGGATGCGGGCCTGCACGGAGACGTCGAGGGCGGAGACCGGTTCGTCGAGGACGAGGAGTTCGGGGTCGACCGCCAGACCGCGGGCGAGGGCGACGCGTTGGCGCTGTCCACCGGACAGTTCGGACGGACGCCGGTCCACGGTGTCCCGTGGCAGGGCGACGAGGTCCAGCAGCTCCGCGACCCGCCGTCGACGCCAGGCGCGGTCACCGATGCCGAATCCGTCGAGGGGCTCGGCGACGGACCGTCCGACGGTGAACCTGGGGTCGAGCTCCCCGGTGGGGTCCTGGCGGATCAGCCGTGCGCGTCGCGACAGGGCGACGGCGTCCCCGCCTTTCCGACCCCGACTCCCCCTGCCGTCGAGCCTGCGGCCGAGCACCTCCGCGGCGCCGCCGTCGAACGGCTCGAGCCCGAGCAGGATCCGCGCGGTCGTTGACTTGCCCGACCCGGATTCACCGACGATACCCAGCGTGCTGCCGGAACGGACCGTGAGGTCGACGGCGTCGACCGCCGGGGCGGCTCCGGGGACGAACACCCTGGTAAGACCACTCGCCCTGATCACCGCGGGGGCGTCCGGACGTCGCAGCGGCGCCTCGGGTCGGGCCTCGGGTCGGGCCTCGGGGACGGCGGCGACGAGCTCCCGGGTGTAAGCGTGCCGCGGGGAGCTCAGCACGGTGGCCGTCTCCCCCTCCTCGACCACGCGGCCGTCCTTGAGGACCACGACGCGGTCCGCCCGGCCGTGGGCCACACCCAGGTCGTGGGTGATCAGCAGCAGGGCGGCGCCGGAATCCCGTACGCGGGCCTCCAGCAGGTCGAGGACCTTCTTCTGGACGGTGACGTCGAGGGCGGAGGTGGGTTCATCGGCGACGACGAGCGCCGGGTCGCCGATCAGCGCCAGGGCGATGAGTACGCGTTGGCGTTGCCCACCGGAGAGCTGGTGCGGGTGGCGGCGCGCGTGCACCGCCGCGTCCAGGCCGACGTCGCGCAGGGCTTCGGCGGTCCGACGGACCGCGTCCCTGCGTCCCCCGCCGTGCAGGCGGAACGCCTCGGCGAGTTGGCTGCCGACCGTGCGCACGGGGTTGAGCCCCTCGCCGGCGTCCTGCGGGACGTAGCCGACGTGCGAACGGTGGAGCCTGTTCCACGCCGCCGGCCCTGCGGTGGAGACGTCGCGACCCAGGATGCGGTGGTGTGAGGTCGTCACGGCGAGTCCGTCGGGACCGCCGGGGCCGTCCTGTGCCAGGCCCGCCGCAACGCGCGCGGTGGTGGACTTGCCGGACCCGGACTCGCCGATGAGGGCCACCGTCTCCCCCACCCCGACGGCCAGGTCGACGTCCTCGACGGCCGCGGAGGACCCGGCACGGGTGCGGTAGGTGGCGGTCAGGCCCGCCAGGTCGAGGGCCGGTGGCCGGGCCGTCTCAGGCGGGACGTGCCGGTTCTGATTCTGTTTGCTTGTCTCCGCCGGTCGGACGGACTCTTCGGGGTGTGCTTCGGGATGCAGTACGACGGTCATGGTGATCTCCTTGTGGTGGGGACGCCGCGCGGCGTGTCACCGCGTTGGCGAGGATGTTGACGGAGAGGACGGCGGCCGCGACGACGAGCCCCGGGAGCGTCGTCAGCCACCAGGCGCTGGAGAGGTAGCTGCGTCCGTCGGCGACGAGCAGCCCCCACTCCGGTGCCGGTGGTGGTGCTCCCAGCCCGAGGAAGCTCAGTGCCGCCACGGCGAGCAGGGCGGAACCGAACTGGAGGATCGCCAGGCCCGCCAGGGGCCCCAGGGCGTGCGGTGCCACGTGCCGGGAGAGGATCCGGGCGGACCCCACACCGTTGAGGCGGGCGGCCTCGACGAAGGCGCTTGTCCGCCACCGCAGCACCTCGCCGCGGGCGACGCGGGCGAACGTCGGCAGCGCCGCGACACCGACGGCCACGGCAACCTTTCCGGGGCCGAAGCCGAGCCCGGCGACCACCGCGATCGACAACAGCAGCCCGGGGACCGACTGCAGGACGTCGGTGCCGCGGGACAGGACGGTGTCGACGGCACCACCGGCGTATCCGGCGACCGCCCCCACCAGGCTTCCTGCGCCGGCGCCGACCGCCACGGCGAGGGCTGCGGTGCCCAGCGAGCCGCGTGCGCCGTGGACGACCCGCCCCCACACGTCACGACCCAGGTGGTCGGTGCCGAAGGGGTGTCCGGTCCCCGGCGCCTGCAGCCGGTCGAGCGGCTGCCCGGTCAACGGGTCGGCGGAGGTGAACAGGCCCGGCACGAGGACCCAGGCGATCAGCACCAGGACGACCCCGGAAGCCGCCACAGAGGCCACCACCGGAGCCACCGCGGTGGCCGGGCGGGCGCGGGGGAGGTGTGCGGGGGGCGCTCATGCGGTTGCCTTTCCGGTGGTCACGGCGGACGGGCGGGGTGCCCGGGCACCTGCGGTGCGTGGTTGGGCCGTCCTGGCGTCCACCAGCGGTCGCAGGAGGTCGGCGGCGACGACCACGGCCACGAAGACGACCGAGGAGAACAGCACCACGCCCAGCACGACCGGGACGTCCTGCGAGGTCACCGCGGTGGTGAGCAGGCGTCCGACGCCGTTGCGGGTGAACACGGTCTCCACGACGACCGCGCCGCCGAGCAGTTCCCCGGTGAGCACGCCGGCGACGGAGAGCACCGGGCCCAGGGACGCCCGCAGGGCGTGTGTGACGGTCAGCCGCCACCGGGGGAACCCGGCGGCGCGGAAGGTGCCGATGAACTGTGAACGCCAGGTGGCGGTCAGGCTGCGCAGCAGGACCTGTGCCACGGTGGCGGCCACCGGGACCGCGAGGGTCAGTGCCGGCAGGACGGCACCGGTGACGCCGCCACCGCCGAGGGCCGGTACCCAGCCCAGGCGGAAGGAGAAGACCTGCAGCAGCAACAGGCCCACCCAGAACGTCGGCAGCGAGATCCCCAGTACTGGCAGGGCGGCGAGCAGCCCGGCCACCCGGGGCCGCCGGGTGTACACCGCCCCGACGGCGGTGAGGACCCCGACGCCGACCCCGATGACCAGGGCCGTGAGGGCGAGCAGGACGGTGCCGGGGACCGTCTGCGCCAGCTGTGTAGTCACGGCCTCACCGGTGAGGTAGGACGTCCCGAGGTCGCCGGTGAGCACGCCGCCGAGCGAGCGCAGGTACTGCGACGGCAGGGACCCGTCGAGCCCGTAGGCCGCGCGTAGTTCGGCGACCTGCTCCGGGGTGGCCTCGACCTGACCGGTACCGCTGAGCATCGTGGTCACCGGGTCACCCGGCAGGACGTAGAGCAGCAGGAACGTCAGGGTGTACGCGGCCCACACCACGAGGATGCCGTGGATGGTCCGGCGGACGATCTCACGGGCGTTCACGTCGGGTCCCCCTCGGTGACGGCGGTGCTCAACCAGGTGTCGTGGAGCTGCAGCCGACTGGACCCCTCGTACCGGAATCCGTGCACCTCAGGGGCGGTGGCGGAGATGCCGGAAAGCTCCGTGAGGGGGATCACGTGGCCTTGTTCGACGAGTTCGGTGGTGGTGTCGGCGACGATGTCGGCGCGTTCCCGGGGGTCCAGGGTGGTGAGGCTGCTCTCCAGCAGGTCGTCGGCGCGACCTGGTCCGCGGTTGTTGACGTTGCGGCCGGACGCGTCGAAGACGGTGCGCAGCACGTCCGGGTCCGACCTGGTCAGGTTGTAGAAGTCGATGTCGTTGGTGTCGGACTCCTGGTCGGCGGCGCTCTCGCTCATCGTCTGCCTGCGCAGCTGCAGGTCCACGCCGACGGCCCGGAGCTGCTGCTGCACGACCTCGAGGAACGGCGCGGTCTGCCAGTAGCCCACGGGGATCTCCAGGGCTTCGCCGTCGCGGGTGCGTGTCGAGGTGTCGTCGTCGCGCGTCCAGCCGGCCTCGTCGAGCAACGTCGACGCGGCCTCGGGGTCGTAGGTGAGCAGGTCGGACTGGTCGGTGTAGCCCGGGGTGGTGCTCGCCAGCACGGAGGTCGCCGGGTTCTGCCGTGAGGAGAGCACGGCGGTGAGTTCCTCACGGTTGATCGCCTTGTTCACCGCCTGCCGCACACGCACGTCCTGGAACGGCCCTGTCGACCAGTTGGGGAAGAAGGAGTAGTTCACCCCGGGGTTGGGCCGTTCGACCAGCGGGTAGCCGGACTGCTCCAGCAGCTCCTCGTCCTGGGGTTGTACGGCGGTGTCCACGTCGATCTGCCCGGAGGCGAGACTGCCGTTTCGCACCCCCGCCTCCGGCACCACGGTGAACTCGATCCCGTCGAGGTAGGCGGGCCCGGCGTGGTCGGCCAGGAAGGACGGCCAGTCGTAGTCGTCGTTGCGTTCCAGGGTGGCGTTGGCGGAGGCGTTGAAGTCCGTGAGGGAGAAGGGACCGGTGCCGACCAGGTCCCCGGTGCACCGTTGTTCCGGTGTCTTCCCGAAGGTCGCCGGGGAGTAGAAACCCAGGGTCATCGTGGAGCTGGCCTGCAGGAACTGTGCGTTCGGTCGTGCGAAGCGCACGGTGACGGTGTGCGGGTCCGGGGTGTCGACGCCCTCGAGTCCGGCGAGGTAGGTCGACCCGAGGGAGGACTTCGCGCCGAGGTCCACGATCTGCCTGAAGTTCTCCTTGACCGAGGCGGAGGTGAAGGCGGTGCCGTCCTGGAACGTCACCCCGTCGCGGAGGTGGAAGGTGAATTCGGTGGAATCGTCGTTGATGTCCCAGGAGGTGGCGAGCCAGGGGACGATCTCCCCGGTCTCGGGGTCCTGGTCGGTCAGCGAGTCCGTGATCTGCCGGGACACGTTCAGGGCCGTGTTGTTGCCGACCTGTTGGCCGTCCGCGCACTTGATGTCGGTGTCGAAGGCCGCCCGGAGCGTCCCGCCGCTGACCGGTGGACCGTCGTAGTCGTCTCCGTGGTCGGCACCTGCCTCGCCACAGGCCACGAGGGCCCCGTTGACGAGGACGGACGACAGGAGCACCGCGCCGGTGATGAGGAGGGGCCTTCGTGTAGACCGAGCTGTCTGCATGACGGGTCACGCTAGCGGGCGGAGACGGTCCGGGGAAACACCTCGATTCCCGACGAATGGAAATAACCCGACCCCCTGAACCCCACGGGTCTCAACGGGACTCGACGAGACCCGACATTCCGGGCAGTGGAACATGCCACAATGGTCCCCATGACAGAGGAGAGCCACGGCACCACCGCCACCACCGGCCCCGCCGACCTCGGCAGTGCGGTCGCCACCGCCCGCGGACGCCTCGACGACGGCGCGGACGGTACCGCCGGCATTGTCGCGCGCACCCGCGCCCACTTCGCCCGCCTCGCCGAGCCCCTCTCCCCCACCGCCGTACCGTCCCACCCGGCAGGAGCAGACGGTACAGCCGGCACGCCCGTACCACCACCGGCCGTGGACCCGGCGATGCTGCGCCGCGCGGCCCTCTACGCCGCCGACGGACTCGTCGGCGACAGTGCGGAGTTCACCGAGGAGTGCACCTTCCACCTCGCCACGCTGGGCCGTGACCTGCGCAAGTACGGGGTGACGACCGCCCACTACGGGGCCGCCGCGGAGGCCGCCGGCCGGGCGGTGTGCGAGGCCTTCGACGTGCCCTACCCGGGCGCGGACCTGACCTACCGTCGCGCCGAGGAGCTCGACATCCCCGACGGACTGACCGAGCTCCTGCAGGCCGTGGACAACGCGGTGCGCATCGTCGCGCTCGGGGCGGTGGAGGACGACGAGGCCGGCGTGCCCGCCAGCATCACCGCCGAGGTCCTGGAGGTCGTGCCGCGCACCCCGCAGGTCACGGTGGTGAGACTGCAGGCGTCGTCGCCGCAGACCGGCTGGCCGGGGCAGAGCCTGGAGGTCCGCACCCCGTCCGACCCGGACGTCTGGCACCAGTTCGCCTCCACGCTGCCGCCGAACGACGCCGGCTACCTGGAGTTCCACTGCCCCGGGCTCACCGCGCACGTCGGCGAGACCTGGGTCGTCGCCAACCCGGCCGGCGGGCTGGGCGTGCCCACCGGGCAGGACGCCCCGGACGCCGTGGCCATGGTCGCCCTCGGCGCCGGCCTCGCCGCGCTGCGCGCCCTCGTACTGGACGTCTCGGCGATGGACGACTCACCGCCGGTGCACCTGTTCTGGGGCGTGGATCACTCCCGCGACCTGCACGGACTGACCGACCTTCGCGGTCTGGCGCAGGGCTTCCCGTGGTTGACGTTCACTCCGCTGGTCGCCGACGAGGGCGACCCCGGCGCCGCCGCGGCGGCCGCCGACGACCCGGTCACCCACCGTCCCGGCACCCTCGTGCTGGTCTCCGGGGAGGACGTCGCGGGCGTCCGCGACGCGGTCGGCGTCCTCACGCGTGCCGGCGTGGACGCCGAGCAGATCATCGCGGAACCGTGAGCGGCGAACCGTGAGCGCAGGGACGTCCTCCATCGTCACGGCCGGGGCGACGAACCCGCCGACGAGCTGGCCGGCGCACAGCCACGACTCCCACGAGCTGGTGTGGGTGCGCCGTGGGGCGATGATCACCCGCGCACACGACCGCATCTTCGCCGTGCCCGAGGGCCGCGGCATCTGGTTGCCCGCCGGCACCGAGCACTCCGGTGAGGTCACCTCGGGCGTCACCCTCTACGGCACCCTGTTCGCGCCCGACCGCACGCCCGGCGACTTCACCGCGCCCGCCCAGGTCACGGTGGTGGTGATGACCCCGGTGCTGGAGTCGCTGCTGACGTACCTCGGCCAGGACACCCTGAGCGACGCCGCACGTGGCCGCGCCGAAGCCGTCGTCTTCGACGTCCTGCACCCCACCGACACCCCGCTGGACCTGCCGGTCCCCGACGACCCGCGTATCGCCCCGGTGGTGCGCGCGCTGCTGGAGAACCCCGGCGACCACTCCGGACTGGACGTGTGGGCCAGGCGCCTGGGCACCAGCGAACGCACCGTGACCCGGGCCTTCCGCGAGTCCACCGGCCTGCCGTTCGGACGCTGGCGCATGACGCTGCGCATCCAGCGCGCCCTCACCCTGCTCGGCGACGGGACGCCGGTGCAGGACGTGGCGGTACAGCTCGGCTACGCGCAGACCAGCACCTTCATCGACACCTTCCGCCGCACGATGGGCACCACGCCCGGCACGCACCTCCCCGCGAGCACGTCCGGCGCGTCCGGTATGTCCGAAAACCAGGATCGAATGTCCTGAAAACGAGATTGCGGACACGGATTACGTTCCCCTACGCTTCTTGAGGTTAGGCTAAAGAAGCCACCGGAACCCCACCTCCCGAAGGACCCCAGCACACCCATGTCCCCTGCCCCTGAAGACGGCCCCGAGACAGGCCCCGAGACAGGCACTGACGACGCCCGGACCCTGGCAGGCGACGACCTCACCCTCGGCTACGGCCGCTCCACGGTGGTCCACGGGGTCTCGGTCACCCTCGAGCCCGGCACGGTCACCGCGCTCGTCGGCCCGAACGGTTCCGGCAAGTCCACGCTGCTGCGCTCCCTGGCGCGCCTGCACCCGGTCGATCAGGGCAGCGTCCGGCTCGGCGACGGTGAGACCGCCCGCGACGTCCACCTGCTCAGCCCCCGCGAGTTCGCCACCCGCGTCACCCTCTTCTCCCAGTCGCGTCCCACCCCGGACGGGCTGAGCGTGCGCGAGGTCGTCAGCTTCGGACGCCACCCGCACCGGCGTCGCTTCGCCGGGCTCGGCGCCGAGGACGTCGCCGCCGTCGACCACGCCCTGCAGGTCACGGGCATGGCCGACAAGGCCGACCGCAGCGCCGGCGAACTCTCCGGCGGCGAGGTCCAGCGCGCCTGGCTGGCCGCCTGCCTCGCCCAGGACACCGGCGTGGTCCTGCTCGACGAGCCCACCAACCACCTCGACCTGCGCTTCCAGACCGAGATCCTCGACCTCGTCCGCGACCTCGCGGACGGGGCCGACGGCACCGGCGGCACTAGCGGCGACCAGCCCGTCACCATCGGCGTCGTCCTGCACGACCTCGACCACGCCCTGCGCGTCGCCGACCGGCTCGTCCTGCTCGCCGGCGGCCGCGTGCTGGCCACCGGGCCACCGCAGGACGTCCTGACCGCCGAGAACATCGCCGCCGCCTACGACATCCCCGTCGACGTCGGTGTGGACCCCCGCACCGGCCGCCTGCGCATCGACCCCATCGGACGACACGCCGACCGCGGACGCGTCCGCACCACCCCCTGAAAGGACCACCATGCACCTCCCGAGAAACCGACGGCGCACCACGCTCACCGCGCTCACCGCCGCCGTCGCCACCGCGACGCTCACCCTCGCCGCCTGCGGCACCACCGACACCGGCTCGTCCGACGGTGACTCCGAGGCACCGACCTCCAACGCCGAGGGCTGCGACGCCGACGTCGAGACCAGCACCGACCCGGTGTCGATGACCGACGGCCTGGGCCGCACCGTGGAACTCGACAAGCCCGCCAGCCGCGTCGCCGTGCTGGAGTGGCAGGAGATCGAGGACGCGATCAGCCTCTGCGTCGACCCCGTCGCCGTGGCGTCCCCCGACGACTACGGCACCTACGTCAGCGCCGAGGCCCTGCCGGACGACGTCGTCAACGCCGGTGAGCGCGGTGAACCCGACCTCGACGCCATCTACGGCGCCGACCCCGACCTCATCATCGTCGAGGCCTACAGCGAGGACGACGCCGTGCTCACCCAGCTCGAGGACCGCGACGTGCCCGTCCTGGCCGTCACCGGCGCGGACGCCGAGGACCAGATCGGCACCGTGAAGAACACCCTGTCCATGATCGGTGAGGCCACCGGGCGTTCCGCGCGTGCCGAGGAGGTAAACCAGGAGTTCGACGACCACCTCGCCGCCGCCCGCGAGGAGTTGGCCGACACCGTGGCCACCCTCGAGGACCGCGACCAGACCGACTTCCTCTACTTCGACGGCTGGGTCGAGAGCGGCAACCTCACCATCCGCCCCTACACCAGCGGCGCGCTGATGACGCAGCTCGGCGAGGAGCTCGGCATGACCTCGGCCTGGACCGACGACGTCAACGAGTCCTACGGTGACGGCGGCGTCGACCCGGCGTACGGCCTGGCCCAGACCGACATCGAGGGCCTCACCGCCGTCGGCGACGCCAACCTGTTCTACACCGGCTCCCAGGGCGGCGCGGACGACTACGTCGCCGCCATGACGTCCAACCCGATCTGGAACAACCTCTCCGCCGTGGAGGAGGACCGCACCTACGAGTTCCCCAACGACCTGTGGGCCGCCGGCGGACCGCGCTCCTGCATCCAGCTGATCGACGCCTTCGTCGAGGCCGTCAAGGCCGTCGAGGCTGCCTCCGACGCAGAGTGACACGGCAGGTGACCCGCGGCAGGACGCACGCCGCACCGCTCGTCGCGCCGCTGGCGCTCATCGTCGCGCTCGTCGTGGCGATCACCGTCGTCGGACTGTGGCACCTCACCCAGGGCACCTCCGGACTGGGCATGCGTGAGCTGGTGCTCTACGCCGTCGGCCACCCGGACGCCCCGCAGAGCGTCAACGGTGTGCCGGTGGACAGCGTGCTGTCGGGTTCGCGGGTGCCACGCCTGCTCGCCGGGATCACCGTCGGATTCGCCCTGGGTGTCGCCGGCATCCTGCTGCAGTCGGTGACCCGCAACCAGCTGGCCTCCCCCGACACCCTCGCGGTCACCGCCGGCTCCTACGTGGCGCTGACCGCGGTGGCGGCGTTCGGCCTCACCGTGCCGTTCTGGGCGTCCGGCCTGGTCGCCTTCTGCGGTGGCCTGGCCAGCGCGGCCCTGGTGCTCAGCCTCACCGGCGCCGGCTCCGGACGCGGCGGGGCCACCGGCACCACGAAACTCATCCTCGCCGGCTCGGCGATCGCCATGGCGCTCGACGCGGTCACCGGCATGCTGCTGATCCTGTTCAAGCAGAACACCACCGGCCTGTTCGCCTGGGGTTCCGGCTCCCTGTCACAGCTCAGCGTGGACGCCTCCGCCCGCGCCGTCCCGGTCATCGTGGCGGTGCTGCTCGCCGCCGTGCTGCTGTCGCGACGTCTGGACGTCCTGTCCCTCGGCGACGACGACACCGCCACCACCCTCGGTGTGCCGGTGCGCGCCACGCGCACCGTCGCCGTGGTGCTCGCCGTCCTGCTCACCGCCCTGTCCGTGACCGTCGCCGGGCCGCTGGGCTTCATCGGGCTCGGCGCGCCCGTGCTCGCCCGCCTGCTGTCGACGAAGGTGCCCGGACTGCGCCGCCATGCCGTGCTCATCCCGGTGACCGGGCTGGTCGGCGCCCTGATCGTCCTGCTCGCCGACGCACTGCTGCGCGCCGTGCTCGGCGCCGAACAGGCCGCGTCCATCCCCACCGGCATCCCCACCGCCCTGCTCGGCGCGGTGGTGATCGTGGTGCTGGCGATGCGCATGCGTGACCAGGGCGTGGTGCGCGCCGCGCGCGCCAACGCCGGTGCCCGCGGCGGGACGTCCACCCCCGCCCAGGCACGACGACGCTTCCTCGTCGTCCTGGTCGCCGCCGTGGTCCTGCTCGTCGCCGCGGTGGTCTACGGACTGCTCGCCGGCAGCCTGTGGCTGCGCCTCGGTGACATCGCCCTGTGGCTGCGCGACGCCGCCCCCGGACTCGTCGGCGGCGCCCTGGACACCCGCGCCCCGCGCGTGACCGCCGCAGTGCTGGCCGGTGCCGCCCTCGGCGTGGCGGGCACCGTGGTGCAGGGCACCGTGCGCAACCCGCTGGCCGAACCCGGGCTGCTCGGCATCACCGCCGGCGCGGGCCTGGGCGCGGTCATCGCCACCACCATGCTGCCCGGCTCCGGACGCACCGTGCTGGTGGCCCTCGCCGTGACCACCGGCCTGGCGACGTTCGCCCTGGTCGCTGCCCTGTCGTGGCGTGGTGGCCTGCTGCCCGACCGTTTCGTGCTCATCGGCATCGGCTGCGGCTACGGGATCTCCTCGGTGACCACCTTCCTGCTGCTGCGCGCCAACCCCTACGACACCCCGCGCATCTTCACCTGGCTGTCCGGCACCACCTACGGCAGGACGTTCCCCGACGTGGTGCCCGTCGCCGTGGTGCTGCTGCTCACCCTGCCGGTGCTGCTGGCCATGCGCCGGCAGATCGACCTGATGTCCGTCGACGAGGACACCCCGCGCATCCTCGACGTGCCCGTGGAACGCACCCGCCTGGGCCTGCTGACCCTGGCCGCCGTGCTCGCCGCGGTGAGCGTGGTGGCCGTCGGTGTCGTCGGCTTCGTGGGCCTGGTCGCCCCGCACCTGGCCCGCTCCCTGGTGGGAGGACGCCACGGGCGCGTCCTGCCGGTGGCGATGGTGCTCGGCGCGGCGATGGTCTGCCTCGCCGACGGGTTGGGCCGCTCCGTGATCGCGCCGGCCCAGATCCCCGCCGGCCTGATGATCGCCCTCGTCGGCGCGCCGTACTTCGTGTGGCTGCTGCGCCGCACGTGAGGAAGGGCGGGGCGCCGCCGGTGCCGCCCGCTACTCGCCGGCGGCACCGGCCTTCCCGATCTCGCGGTCCTGCCGGTGCCCCTTGAGCACGGGCAGGCCCTTGCGGACCTTCTCCACGTGGTTCGGGTCGATGTCGACCATGAGGATCTGGGCGACGTAGCCGGTCTCCGCCAGGCGCGCCCCGCCCGGGCTGACGATCACGGAGTGGCCGATGCCCGTCGGCCCGTCGTTCTGCCCGTAACGGTCCGGGGAACCGGGACGCGCCTGACCGGCGGCGACCACGTAGCTGGTGGTGTCCAGCGCGCGGGCGGCGGTGAGCGTGCGCCACTGGTCGAGCTTGCCCGGCCCGTCCGTCCACGCCGTGGGCACCACCATCACCGAGGCGCCGGCCTCCGCCAGGGCGTAGAAGTGCCCGGGGAAGCGGATGTCGTAGCAGGTAGCCAGGCCGATGGTCACGCCGTTGACGTCGTAGGTGACCCGGCGGGTGCCGGGCTTGACGGTGTCGGACTCCCGGTAGCCGAAGGCGTCGAAGGTGTGGATCTTGTGGTAGTGCTCGGTTCCCCCGGGACCGGTGATGAGCAGGGTGTTGTGCACGCGGCGGAACTTGTTCGCCTCACCGGAGCCCTCCACCGGGTCGGTCTGCAACTCACCGGACGGCAGGCGGTACACGGTGTCGGCCGGGGTGAACATGCCGACCACGGCGGTGGTCCCGGCGTCCTTCGCGGCCTTCTCCACGGCGCGGGCGAACGGGCCGTCCAGCGGTTGGGCGATGATGTCGAGGCGTCCCGCGTCGAAGGGGAACATCGCAGCCTCAGGGAAGACCACCAGGTCAGCACCATTCTCGGCGGACCCGGCGATATAGGATCTGATTTTCTCGAGGTTCTTGTCGACGTCCGGCACGGAGTTCATCTGGATGACGGCGATGCGCATGCTGCCAAGGGTACGTCACCGACCTAGGATTGTCGGGTGAGCTCCTCTCCCGCCGAACGTTCCCCGGCCAGCGTCCTGGGCGCGCTGCGCAGCCCGAAACTGCTCACCGTCGAGGTCCTCGGCGGGTTGGTGACCGCGTTCGCCCTGATCCCGGAGTCGTTGAGTTTCGCCATCGTGGCGGGCCTGGACCCGATGATGGGCCTCTACGCGGCCTTCACCATGGCGTGCGTGACCGCGGTGCTGGGCGGACGCCCGGGCATGGTGTCCGGCGCGGCGGGTTCGATCGCCCTGGTCGTCTTCCCCGTCGCCCGCGACCACGGGGTGGAGTACCTGCTGGCCACGGTGATCCTCGGCGGTGTACTGCAGATGGTCATGGGTGCGCTCGGGGTGGCGAAGCTGATGCGGTTCATCCCGCGGTCGGTGATGGTGGGTTTCGTGGACGCGCTGGCGATCCTGATCTTCTCCGCGCAACTGCAGCACCTCTTCGACGTGCCGTGGCTGGTCTACCCGCTCACGGCCGTGGGCCTGCTGGTGATTATCGGCTTCCCACGGTTGACCTCGAAGTTCCCCGCGCCGTTGGCGTCGATCCTGCTGATCACGCTGGCGGTGGTGGTCTTCGGCTGGGACGTGCCGACGGTGGGTGACCAGGGCGAACTGCCGTCGTCGTTCCCCGGCTTCGGGGTGCCGGACGTGCCGTTGTCGATGGGGACGCTGGGGATCATCGCCCCGTACGCGGTGGCGTTGGCGCTGGTGGGGCTGCTGGAGTCGTTGTTGACGGCGAAGCTGGTCGACGACCTCACGGACACCCACTCCGACAAGACCCGCGAGTCACTGGGCCAGGGTGTGGCGAACGTGGTCACCGGTTTCTTCGGCGGCATGGGCGGTTGCGCGATGATCGGCCAGACGATGATCAACGTGAAGCAGGCCGGTGCGCGCACCCGGGTGAGTTCCTTCCTGGCCGGGGCGTTTCTGATCGTGTTGTCGGTGTCGCTGTCGGACGTGGTGGGGCGCATCCCGATGGCGGCGTTGGTGGCGGTGATGCTGGTGGTGGCGTTCACCACCTTCGACTGGAACAGTGTGCGCACTCTACGGGTGATGCCGGTCTCCGAGACGGTGGTGCTGCTGGTCACGGTGGTGTCCACGGTGCTGACGGACAACCTGGCCGTCGGGGTGATTCTGGGTGTGCTCACCGCGATGGTGGCCTTCGCCCGGCGCGTGGCGCACCTGACGCGCGTCGAGCGGGTCGGGGACACCGGTGCCGGCCGCTACCGGGTGACGGGCCAGCTGTTCTTCGCCTCGTCGAATGACCTGGTGTACCAGTTCGACTACGCCGGCGACCCGGCACAGGTCACGGTGGACTTCACCGACGCCACGGTGTGGGACTCCTCCACGGTGGCCGCGCTGCAGGGCGTGCGTGAGCAGTACGAACGCCGCGGCAAGTCGGTGACGTTCACGGGATTGGACGCCACGAGCCGCGCCTACGTGGAGCGGTTGGAGGGCCGTCTCGGCTGAGCGTGCCCCGGGTCGGTCGCCGAAGGTTTATCCACAGCCCTGCGGGGTCGGAGGTGAAACCTGACGAAAGTTGTCCACAGCTTTCCCGCCCCTGGGGACCACGCTTCCCCACGACCACCGCCGCGTCGTACTCTCCTGGGACCGCAGGCAGCACCGCACCAGCGCATCAGCCCAGGAGGCACCATGACCGTGTTCGGCATCGACCTGTCCCAGGTCAGAACCACCTCACAGGCGTTGGACGCCGAGGCGTCCGCGGTGGCCGGCGCCGCGCGCGCCGTCGCCGGCTCGCTGCCCGCGGCGTCCTGCCTGCCCGGGGGCCGGACGTTCGCCGCCCTGGCGGCGGGCACCACGCGGGTCGCCGAGGCCGTCGACGGGGAGTCGGTGGTGGTGGACGTCATCGCCACCGACCTGCTGACCTTCGCCGGGGTGGTCGGCACCGCCGAGCAGGACGCCGCGAGGTCCCTCTCCGGTACGGCGGGAGCGCGCTGATGGACATGCAGGAGTTGGCCGACGCCCCGCTGGAGCAGGCGGCCGCCACCGCCCGGCAGTGGGCCACGGCGTCCGGGCAGATGCGCGAGGCAGCTGGCGCGGTGCGCGGGCACGGCCGGTTGCCGGGCTGGTCGGGTGGTGCGGCCGAGGCGATGGGCCACCGTATCGACAGTTGCGCCAACCGGGTCCTGGCGTCCTGCATCGCCGCGCACTGGGTGGGGGTCGTGCTGGGCCACCACGCCACCCTGCTCGCCGCGGCGCGCAATCAGGCCGCGCCCGTGCTGGGGATGGCGCGAACCTTCCGGATGCGCGTTTCGGCGGACGGCACAGTAACCCCGCCGGCGCCCTTACCTCCGCTACTCACTCTGGCCGCGGCGTGGTCGATGGTCCTGCACGCCTGCCGGATGCTCGCCGACGCCCTGGACACCGCGACCGCCGCCGTCGTCGAGGCGGCGAGCGCAGTGGGTCAGGCCCCGACAGTCACGGCGGTGGACCGTACGGCGCTGGACGCCGCGACGGTGGCCGAACTCGTCGACCCGGCCGCCGCGCAGGCCGCCGCCGCGGCGGTGACCATGCCCTCCGGCCTGGCCGTCCCGCTGGACGCCGCCACCGAGGACTCCCTGCGTCAGGCGGTCGGCGCCGCGCGCCGGGAGCTGGCCTTACGCGGCCTGGACCCGGACGCCGTCGGGGTCACGGTGCAGGAACTCGACGGGCAGCCGGTGGTCGTCGTCGGCGACCTGCACACCGCACCGAAGGTCACCACGCTGGTCAGCGGCGTCGGATCGTCCGGCGACGGGGCACTGCCGGGTTCCGCGGGGAACGCCGGACGCATCGGCGGCACAGGCCACGCCGTCGTCGCCTGGCACGGCTACCGGGCGCCGGCGGACCTGGGGCAGGGACTGAACCCGTCCTACGCCGGGGTCGGTGCACCAGCACTGCGTGGGGCGCAGTCGGCGCTGCGCGAACGCTCCGCCGACGGTGCCGAGCTGCAGGTCGTGGCGCACAGCTACGGCACCACCCTGCTCGGCGCGGCGGCACGCGACCCGTCCACCCCACTGGATGCCGACACCATCCACCTGCTCGGCAGCCCCGGCACCGGGGTCCGCGACACCGGGGAGCTGCACGTCGACGCCCTGGACGGGCACGCCGAGGTCCACGCCTGGCGCGCGCCGGGAGACCTGATCGGGGCGACGACGGGCGCCAACGGCGGGGTGCACGGCCGCGACCCGACGTCCGCGGGGTTCGGGGCGGACACCGTCAACGGTGCACCGGCGGGGCAGCAGGACGGGTGGGCCGGACGTATCCTGGGCCGCATGACCGACGGTTACCTGTGGACGCAGGGCGAGTGGGACTCGCACAGCAGCTACCTCGCCGACGACCTCGTGCTGGAGCAGGTCCGGTAGATGGGCGCGGACGCGGGACCACCGGTGGAGAGCTACGAGGTGGTCGTCCTCGGTGCGGGGCAGGCCGGGCTCGCCGCCGCCCACGCCCTGGTCCGCAAGGGCTACACCCCCGGCGGGGACCTGCTCGTGCTCGACGGCAACGACGGGCCCGGCGGTGCGTGGCGTCACCGGTGGGACTCGTTGACGTTGGGCCGCGCCCACGGTATCGCCGACCTGCCGGGCATGCCGATGCCACGACCGGACGAGGGTGTGCCGGCGTCCTCCCTGGTCGCCGACTACTACGGCAACTACGAGGAGGCCTTCGACCTGAGGGTGCGGCGCCCGGCGCGGGTCATCCGTGTCGAGGACGAGGAGGGCGGTGAGGGTGGTGAAAGTGGCCCGCTGACCTTGACCGTGGTGCTGGACGGGCGGTGCACCCGCATCACCACCCGCCTGCTCATCAACGCCACCGGCACGTGGACTCACCCCTACATCCCCTACGTCCCCGGCATCGAGCGTTTCGCCGGACGGCAGCTGCACACCGCGGACTACCATCGTCGCGAGGACTTCGCCGGCGAGAAGGTGCTGGTCGTCGGCGGTGGGCTCAGTGCGGTGCAGTTCCTGCTGGAACTCGCGCCGGGATCCGGTAGCGCCGGCAGTGCGCTGTCGACGGTGTGGGCCACGCGCCGTCCGCCGAACTTCGTGGACTACACCTTCGACAACTCGAAGGCCTCCTGGGGCCGGGACGTGGAACGTCACGTGCGCGAGGACACCGAGCACGGGCGGCGTCCGGCCTCGGTGGTGGCCAACACCGGTATCCCGGCGTTGCCCGAGTACCTGGCGGGTGTGGCGGACGGGACGCTGGTCTCCCGCGGCATGTTCACCCGCATCAACGAGCACTCGGTGACCTTCGGTGGTGCTGGTGGCGCAGACGGTGGCGGCAGTGAAGGCACGGCCGGCCTGGTCCAGCCGGACAGTTGGAGTCCCTTCCCCGACGGGCACGAGGAGGCGGTGGACGTGATCTTCTGGAACACCGGTTTCCGCCCGGCGTTGACCCATCTCGCCCCACTGCACCTGCGCGAACCCGGCGGTGGGATCACCGTGACCAACGAGGTGGAGGTGGTGCGCGACGACCGGGTGCTGCTCGCCGGCTACGGGTCGACGGCCTCGACGGTAGGCGCGAACCGTGCCGGGCGTCTCGCCGGGCAGGTCGCCGCGCGGCGCCTGGCGGGGTAGGCGCCGACCCTTGCGCCGTCCGCACCCGCAGGCATATAGTTGACGTGTCAACTACTTCCCTCCTCCAGGAGACACCATGAAGGCATTCGGCTTCCTCAGCTTCGGCCACTACGACCTCGCCGCGTCCGGGGCGTCCACCCCGGGCCGCGGCATGCCCGGCGCGAAGGAGAACATCCGCAACGCCGTGGACATCGCCGTCGGCGCCGACGAGATCGGTGTCAACGGCGCGTACTGGCGGGTGCACCACTTCGCCCCGCAGCACGCCGCCCCGATGCCGATCCTCTCCGCCGCGGCCGCCCGCACCAGCCGCATCGAGGTCGGCACCGGCGTGATCGACCTACGCTAGCGCATGTCCAAGCTGTGGCGCTTGTACACCAATGACTCTCGCAGATTTTCTGTGGTCATATGGCGGACAGGTCAGGAATGGGAACCAAACAGAAAGACGACAGCGACTAGAACTCGTCGCTGTCGTCTGGGACCTGGTATTTACTGACTGAACTTCAGGTGGAGCGTCGGGTACGGTCGACCATCGCCGTCCAGCTCGTCGCGTCCAATCTGCACGAATCCGCGACTGAGATAGAAGCCATGCGCGCCCTCGTTCTGTTCATTCACGTCAACCTTGGTTACGCCGAGGCTAGAGATCGCCTCGCGGAGCAGCAACGTTCCGACACCGCCACCTCGCACCTCGTTCGTTACGAACAGCATTTCAAGATTGCCCTCGGCGACTCCGGCAAAGCCGACCGGCGCGCCGTCTCGCTCCGCAACGATGAGGGCCACCGCCGGGAAATACATCGAGGCGAGGTTGTCCTCGATTCGCCCAAAGTCCTCCTCTTGGAGGAAATCGTGAGTTGCGCGTACGGCGCTGCGCCAAATTTTGACGAGTTCTGGGTATTCACCTTCGCCTTTCGAAGGGCGAATTAAAGTTTCAGGATTGTTCTGCATGCAATTATCGTCGCAGAGTTGTGTCCTCGACACCAAGCTGTTCGCCAGCCGTGTGGCCTGCCGCACGCGCTCTGCGCGCTTGCCCTCGGGAATCGCAGTCACCTCTTCCGCCAGCTCGGCCAGTTCGGCATCCCGCGGCCCTTCCAGGTCTCGACGAGACGAGCCACCCAGCGGGCGGACGCGAACAGGCCGTAGCCCGCCCCGGCGAGGCCCACGGCGAACACGAGCCAGCGCCCGATGCTCAGCCACACGCTCCCGTCCACGTCGAGCGCCCACTGAGCGCCCGCGATGAGCCCGGCGATTCCCATCCAGAGCCCGGCGACGACCACGACCACCGGCAGGAGCGCGAGGCACATCGCGGCTGCTGCCGACCAGAGCTGACGGGCCTCCAGCTTCGCCGTCGCCTGCATGATCCGCTCGGCGCGCTCGTTCGACGCGTCGAGGTTCGCCGTCATCGTGGCCGAGGCCTCCCCGGCGACCTGCTCGACGGCCTTCTCGACCCGCTCCTCTGTGCGCTTATCGATCCGCTGCACGGCACCGCCGACCTGGCTCACGAGCTTCTGGTTGTCCTCGGCCAGGGACTGGAGCTTCTCAGTCGCCGAGGCCGTAGCTGCTCGATTCATTTGCGCTTCGGCGATCAAGCTCTGCGAGGCGCTCTGCAGCTGCTTCCCGTCGAGACTCTGCGCGAACACTCTGAGCGTGCTCTCGATCTCGCTCAGTCTGCTCTCGACGCTCTCGATCTGCGACGACCTGTTGACGGACGGCTGCGAGGTCGACGGCAGGGCCTTCAGCTCCTCCTTGACGGTTTCCTCGATCGCGAATCGCAGATACGACTTCAGTCCGTTCACGGCCTTCGTCTGCCTGTTGACCGCTGCGATGACGTCGGCGTTCGTAGGCTCCGACAGATTCGACGCCGTCGAGCTCGGCTCGGTCTCCTGCTGCTCGTTCCTCATCTCGTCGAGAATGCTCATTGCTCTGCTCCTTCTGTCGGTTGTTTTCGTGGAACTCGAAGATTTGCTGTGCGCCCTCGGCGGTGAACTCGGGCGTCAGCCCGGATGCTTTCTTCCGGCCGAGCTTGCCGTTGTCGGCCCGGCGCATCTTGTACGTCCAGCCGTCACGCTGGGTCTCTGCGAGGGCGACGCCATGCTCGTCGAGTACCTCGGTGAATCCCGCCCGGTCCACTGACCGCTTGTCCCGCAGCGAGGCGGCGACCTTGTCCCCGAGGATGCGCTCGAATCCGCCTGACGCGAAGTCCTCCCGGCGCTGCGACCAGTCCGGCTTTGCTTGCTCCGGCGACGGGAGGACCTGGCACCCCTCGTCTTGCATCAGTTCGTCGTTGGCCTGGCGCAGGCCGTTCTTCCACGACGTGTTCCGCTGCAGCGACTTCCCGGTGAGGTTGTCGTGGTTGATGACGTAGATGTGGTTGTGCAGGTGCCCGCCGGCCGAGTCGGCGTGGGTGACCACGAGGTGATCGGCCGAGTGCATCCGCTCCGCGAGCTTCACGCCCAGCTCATTGACCCGCTGCACGTGCCCCCGGTCGTTCTTGCCGAACTCGTCCGGCGAGAAATTCTGCGTGTACGAGTACAGCTCGTTCTTCCGCCCGTGGGCCCTCGCCAGAGCCTCTGCGCGGGCGACGAAGGCCCACGGCGACTCCACCGAGCACGACATCGCTGCGGCACGATCGGTGCCGGTCTGGACGTGCTCTGTGCGCTTGTCCTTGTCGTTGCCGTACAGCGCGTACCCGACCGAGTCGCTGGCGGACCGCGACGGCTTCACGTTGACCGTACTCATAGCGCCGTCCGATCCCCGAGCTGTGCCCGCACGGCATCCATCGATTCCATGACCTCGCGCAGCAGATCGTCGTCGAGGGCACCACCGCGACGCACCGCCTGGTTCAGGTTGATCCCGATTCGGCGCACCTGCTCGACCGCCTGACCCAGCTCCGGCGACGGCGTGGAGGCCGCCGCGACCTCTAGATGCCCGAGACCGTCCCGGCGGGAGTCCAGGGCGTCGAGAATGACCGTGCGTACCCATTTGCTCGGCTTCACGCCGAGCCTGCGAGCACGTCGCCGAACCGCTTCGCGCTCCGCCTTCGTGACCCGCACGTCGATGCTCACGTCGCGATTCGCCTGGGGCTCATCGACTCCATGACCATCATTGGTGTTGGGAGCCGTACGGTCAGGGCCAGCAGGGTACTTGTCCGACAATTCGCTGGCGCTCTTGTCGTCCAAGTACCGCTGGCCTCCGTCCTCGGTCGCTTCGCTCCCTGCGGGCGGAGGGGAAAGCCGATCCTCATCGAGGGCATGGAACGTGTTCATGACGCACCTCCCGCAGCCATCGCCAACGGCACGTCGGGGCTACGCACCGCGAGCCCGCTGAGCAGCTCGACGACCGCGCTCTCGGCGTCGTGCTCGGCCGAAGTCTCGGGGCCGTACGTCAGCTCGCGCGAGCCGACTGCCTGGTGGTACATGTTGCCGTTCACACCGGGCGAGTGCGCGGCAGCCGGGAGGCTGCACTGATGCCACTCGTAGGGTTCGATCTTCCCGATGTGCTGCACGAGGTAGCGGTTGATGTCATCGGCGCGGAAGACCTTCACGACCGAGGCCAGGCGGCGGATAAACTGGTCCAGCGCCTCGTCTACGTTGCCCTTCTGTCGGGCATAGTAGAAGAACTCGACCGGCTCGATCGTTGCCGTGATGACGATCAGGCGCGGTGCCACCTCGCCCTTGTTCCTGTAACGCGCCTTCGCGGGTGAGGCGTTGTACGGATCGAGCAGCAGCAACCAGTCGTTCGCGTCCATAGCCGAAGCGCGCAGATCGTCGAGCAGCAGGACCTCCTCTCCACGCCAGTCATCGAGCGGATTCCCGGTCGCGGCGCGGTAGACCTGCCACCGCTCGCCATGGGCGTTCGCAGCATTGATCGAGGCCGTGATGAAGTCCGTGGCGAACCGGGTCTTGCCGATCCCGGCGTCCCCGTGAACGAACACGACATGCGTCGAGAAGGCACCGGCCCGAAGATTCGCTGCCGCCCGGTACGCTCGGCGCTGGCCGTAGGCCGAGAGAGCATCGTCGATCTCTCGCTGATGCCGCGAGTAGATGTCGAACAGCTCATCGGTGAGCATGATCTGATCACGCGTGATCTCGCCCTGGAGCACCCGATCGCGCATGTCCTCGAAGTCCTCGGCCACCCGCTTCTTCTTCAGGTGGGCACGGCCCTTCAGCCATGCCTCACGGCGCTGGGCGTCGATCCCGAGGTAGTCAGGCCCGCGCACCGTGGCGACCTCGGCGGGCGCGTACTGGTGCTTGTCCGCGTACTTCGCATGCGTGAGGTAGCTCAGCATGTTGTCATGCGCGTACCGCCCGGCCTTCGGCTTCTCGACGTACTGCGGCTCGACTCCGAGCAAATCGGCAAGCCGAGCGATCGGCGCACTCTTCGAGCGGTTCTTGAACTTGATGACTGCATGCAGGTGCGCGGGCTTCGGCTCCATCACGAGTGCCTGCTGGGCTTCGCTCCAGACCTCACGCTCGTCCTTGTCGTGGATGATCCCGTAGGCCTCGACGACCTCGCCCCCGCCAGCCTCCAACCGCTGCACGAGGTAGGTGAGGATCGTCCCGGCATCCTGCTGGAGCAATGCAGCGCCGTTCGGATCGTTCACCGCCCAGGTCCAGTACTCCCGATCGAGGTACTGGGTAACGCCGATGCTCGTGGGATTGTTCTCCTGCTTAGCCACGGCGACCACCCCCGACCAGGGCAGCACAACTAGGTACTTTGAGAGCAAGGCGCCTAATTGACCCCCTATTGACCCCCAAATGAGACCCCAAATGACCCCGCGTATTCTCGGGGAGGCGGAACATGGGAACAGTCCTCTGACCAGGCAGTTCGTTGCAAAGCGCGGCAATCGACAAGCCCTTGCCGCGCCCGTAGGAACAAGTAGAACTCCCGAAACTCTTGGAGGCTGAAACACCAGCGGGCAGCCCGCCTGCGGCGGGTGCCAGGTCAGGCCCTTCGGGCGAGGTCAGGTCGGCGAGAGCGATGGAACGGGGGTGGGGGTCGGCGCTCATCGGCGATCACCCCCAGAACGCTTCCCATAACGCTTGATGACGGCCTGGTGGGTAACGTCCAGGGCATCACCGATCCTCGCCCAGGTGACCCCGTCTGTACGGGCGTCAGCGACCGACAGCTCTACGACTTCTTCAAGGACGGAGCGGAGCACTCCGAGGTCGTGGAGTCGAGCCTCACTGTCGGCAAGGGACGAATCGCCCTGACGCCAACGGAAACCAAGGACATGGTCGAATGCAGAGGCGTTGGCGCTCATGACCGACCACCCCCGACCAGGGAGGCGATGACAGCCCTCTGTCGAGGGGTCAATGGGGTCTTAGCCAGGCGCTTACCGGCACGATGGCCAGCGGCGCGGGCAGCGGCGATGACGGGATCGTCACCATCATGGCGGGAAGGGAACCCCTCAGACCCCACTGGGGTCAGGGGAGGAAACAGATCGCTGGTGCAAGGGTCGTCGAGAACGACAGAAGACATGACGGAAAACCTCACGAATGAGTTCTTCCGGATCCCGTCGAGCGCTTACGACTGTGTTTACCGGCTAATTATCGGGGGCTCGTGCCGAGTTACTACCTCGGACCCCGGGGGATTCTCTATGTCTGCAACCATTCTCCCACGACTCGACTCACCATTGCAATGACGAGTCGACTCGTGAATCAGTTGCGACTCGGATCGATCCGAATGAGGTCAGGGTCGAACTTCACGTGACCTGGGCGGATCGGCTCGATGGTCACCGTCACCAGCTCGTCCACGAGTAGCCGACGACGGTCCATGTCCCATGCATCCCACTTCCGCTCTACGGCTTCGCGGCGCTGCACGGTGCCAACGGGATCGGCAATGTCGACCATGAAGTCCGACGTCTGCGACACTGACCGATCATGCAGTTCGGCGTCGATCTCGACGATGCGGGCCTTCACATCGTTGATCGCTTGCGTGATCTCGATAACGGGCTGACTGACGTCGCTCAGCATGGGGCTCAGCTCGTTCACGCGTTCGATCAGGGCGTTGCGCTCCGTCAGTAGTGTCTCGCGGTCGACCCCGACGTCCTCCTTGGGTACGACCAGGTCGTGCACGTCCCCCGCGGATAGTCTGGTGAGGACGGCTTCGGTCACCATCGCATCGACAGGCGTGCGCTGGCGCGAGAGGTGGAAGTGGTCGCCGCACCTGTAGGTGCCTACCCCTTGACTGTTGGTCCCAGAGACGAGCGTCGCGCCGCACTTCCCGCACAGCCCGACCGACGACAGCAGGTACTTCGGCTGATTGCCCTGCCTGGCCGCCCGCCTCACGTTGTCCTCCAGCTTCGCCAACGCTGCCCGCCATGTCTGTTCGGCGACGATAGGCGGGAACCGTTCATCCGTGACAGGGTGCAGCTCGCCCGTGGAGTACTTCTTGATGAAGCCTGCGTAGAGCGGGTTCCCGAGCAAGTAACGGACAGCGTCGGTGGAGAACTCGGATCCTCGGGCAGTGCGGTGACCGGCTGCGTTGAGGTCCTCGCGAATGCGGCGGATGGACAGCGACGGCTCGCCGAGAAAGGAGTCGAACGCCCTGCGGACCGCCTCCGCCTGATCAGGGACAACCTTGCCGTCCTTCGTCCAGCCGAACGGCGTCCAGGCCGAGGCAGGCAGGCCCTCTGCCCGTCGACGCGCATTCGACCTGAGCTGGCGCTCGGACTTCCGCCTTGTCTCGAACCTCGCGATGGACGCCAGCATCGTCGCCCTGAACTCGCCGTCAGCCGTGGACAGGTCGATTTCGCCGTCCAGCGTGACGATCTTGAGCCCGTGGTCGATCAGGGTGTTGAGATCCTTCGTGCTCCGAAGCAGTCGATCCACGTCCACTGCGACGACCATGTCGATGTGGCCCGCATCGGCGTCGCGAAGCATTCTCGCCCAGTCAGTCTTGGGACCGCGCGCCTTGGATGCGGACACTCCACTGTCCTCATAGACGTCGACGATCTTCCAACCGCGTTCCTTGGCTCGACGTGCGATGACCTCCTTCTGAGTGCCGACCGACCAGCGCTCACCGGTGAAATCGACGGATGCTCGGACGTACGCCGCAACTTTAGTCATAACTCCAAGGTTACAACTACGCGATGCACTACGAGAACCCGTTGCACCTGGCCGAGGAAGCCGCCCAGCTCGACCTCCTCGCCGACGGACGGGTCGCCCTCGGCGTCTCCCGGGGATCACCCGAACCCGTCGACCGTGGCTACGCCGAGTTCGGCTACGTCCCCGAGCCGGACGACCCCAAGGGGGCGGCCATGGCACGGCAGAAGTTCGACCGTTTCATGTCCGCCGTGGACGGTGAAGGCATCGCCACCTCACTCCCCCTCGACGAGCAGTACCCACGCATGTACCAGCCGAACGTGCAGGTCCCGGTGATGCCGAACTCCCCGACGCTGCGCCGGCACGTCTGGTGGGGTGCGGGCTCACGCGACACCGCGGTGTGGGCCGCACAGCAGGGTGTGAACCTCATGAGCTCCACGCTGCTCACCGAGGCCAACGGCGAGGAGTTCGCCGACCTGCAGGCCGACCAGCTGCGACTGTTCCGCACCGCGTGGAAGGAGGCCGGCCACACCTGGACGCCGCGGACCTCGGTGTCCCGATCGATCTTCCCGATCCTCTCGGAGACCGACCGGCGCATGTTCGGTTCCGGCGACTCCGGAGGCGTGGGGTACATCGACGACAGCACCGCCACCTTCGGACGCACCTACGCCGACGAGCCCGACAAACTGGTCGAGGCGTTGAAGAACGACGCCGCGGTGATGGAGGCCGACACCCTGATGCTCACCATCCCCAGCCAGCTGGGCGTGGACGCCAACCTGCGGATCCTCTCCGCCTTCGCCGAGCACGTCGCCCCGGAACTCGGCTGGCAGCCCAACACCGCCGGCCCGGTCACCGGCTACCCGCTCTGAGCCGACCGCGATAGGTGACTCCCGGTGACCTCGACCGTCATGAAGACGCTGTTCGCGTCCTCGCCGTAGTCACCGAACGGGGCACACTCCAGGAACCCCGACCTGCGGTAGAGCCTTCGGGCCGGTGCGAAGAAGTCCCCGCTCCCGGTCTCCAACGACACCCGCCCCACGCCTCTCCGTCCTGCATCAGCGAGCGCATGTCCAAGCAGCTTGGCGGCGATCCCCTCACCGCGCCGGGCGGGATCGGTCCGCATGCTCTTGAGCTCCTCATGGCCCACGCCCACCGGCGCAAGCGCCACCGAGCCGACCACACCATGACCACGGTCGTCGCTGACGGCGACCCACACCCTCACCCCGGGAGCCTTCAGTTCAGCCAGACCCAGCGCATGCTGACTCTCGACAGGAGCTGTCGGAGCCAGATCCCGCAGGTGTTCACCGATGAATTGCACGACACGTGGGTCGTCGAGGTCCGCCGCGGAGATGCTGTACACCGGGCCGACGATACCTCCACGCCCCTGTACTCCACACCGAGCACAGCATCCCCCGGTCCCGTAGGATCACGATCACCCCAAGGACTGGAGTCACGGTATGCCGAAGACAACCACGTACACGATCACCGCGCTGGGCGACGCCGACGCCGGGGAAGTCATGACCCTCCAGCGCGCCGCCTACGTCACAGAGGCTCGGGCACACCAGGATCTCGACCTGCCACCACTGACCCAGACCCTCGACGAGCTACGCACCGAACTGGCCGCCCCGGACGTCGCCGCACTCGGCGTCCGGTACAACGGACGCCTGATCGGAGCTGTGCGACTTCGTCGGATCGGTTCCACCGTTGAGTTGGGACGCCTGACCGTGGTTCCTGACATGCAGGGAAAGGGGGTCGGGAGCTTCCTGCTCGACGAGGCAGAGACGGCGTTCCCCCACGCCCTGGAGATGCGGCTCTTCACCGGCGAACACTCGACGGCAAACATCCGCCTGTACGAGCGCAGCGGGTACGTCGAGACGGCTCGCACGCTTGTCGGGGACTATTCACTCATCCACCTCTCCAAGAGGCTCTCCTAGCTTTCCGGTGCTTTCCGGTGCTTTCCGGTGCCTTCCAGCCTCTCGAGAGCTCCCGGCCCACGGGAGGTAACCTCAGGGAATGCTGCGCATCGCGACCGCCAACGTCAACGGCATCCGCGCCACCCACCGACGTGGTTTCGGCGACTGGTTGGCCGGACGCGACTGCGACGTCGTCGCCCTCCAGGAGGTCCGCGCCCAGGCCGACAAAGTGCCGGACGCCGCCTTCGGCGACTACCACGTCGCCCTGGAGACCGGCTCCATCGCAGGACGCAACGGCGTCGCCGTACTCACCCGCCGCCCGCCGGTGGCCGTTCGCACGTGGAGCGGTTCGGCACTGCGCGGCACCCCGCACTGCACTGCCGCTGACCTCCGGGACATCCCCGCGGACGACCGGGTGCCGCTGGCGAGGAAGCTACGGCCCTTCACCACCCAGGGCCGCTACATCGAGGTCGATCTCGCCGATGCCCCGGTCACCATCGCGTGCCTCTACCTGCCCAAAGGTGGGCTCCCTGCGGAGCTGCAACGCCCCGGGCGAATGCGTGAGGCACCGGACGGCGGTGCCCGCTACGACCGGAAGATGGGGTTCCTGGCGGGGTTCGCCCGCTACCTCACACTCACCCGGCGCGCCGCGATGGCCGACGGCAGGGAGTTCCTGCTGATGGGTGACCTCAACATCGCGCACACCAGGCAGGACCTCGCGGCGTGGCGTCGGAACCAGCAGAACGACGGTTTCCTCCCGGAGGAACGCGAGTGGTTCGGCCAACAGCTCTCGGCCCGCACACTGGTGGACGTCGTCCGCCGGTTGCACCCGGACGAGGACGGCCCGTACTCGTGGTGGTCGTGGGCCGGCCAGTCCTTCGCGAAGGATGCGGGATGGCGCCTCGACTACCACCTGGCGTCGCCGCGCCTGGCCCGCGCCGCGGTCACCACGCAGGTCGACCGTGACTTCCGCGGGGTCCGGCTCTCCGACCACTCACCGGTGGTCGTGGACTACGACCTGGGGTGATCCCGGTCAACAAGTGTCGCTATGAGTCAGCTCCGTCCATGTCCGTGCTCTCGGGTAGAACTTGAGGGCATGAACTCCCCCGCCTCCTCCGGTACCGACCTGCACACGACCTCCACCCGGCGTCACGGGCACACCGTGCGCGAGCACGTGCTCACCGCACCGCTCGTCCACGGCGGTACCGACCCCCGCACCATCGACATCTACGCCCGCGAGTACGTCCCGGACGGCGGTGAGGACCGCCCCGCCCTGCTCTTCCTGCAGGGCGGCCCCGGCCACGGCTCGCCGCGCCCTGTCGCCAACGGGGACGGAGGCGTGCTGTCCGGCTGGCTCGGCGAGGCGCTCAAGAACTACCGGGTGATCCTGTTCGACCAGCGCGGCACCGGCCGCTCCACCCCGGTCGACGTCGCCGCACCCGAAGCCCTCGGCCCCACACCCCACGACCAGGCCGAATACCTCACCCACCTGCGCGCCGACAGCATCGTGGAGGACGCCGAACTGCTACGCCACGCCCTCGGCGAGCAGCCGTGGACACTGCTCGGGCAGTCCTTCGGCGGTTTCTGCATCACCACCTACCTCTCCTTCCGCCCCGAGGGCGTCCGCGAGGCGTTCTTCACCGGCGGCCTGCCGGGCTACGTCGGTGCCCCGCACACCAGCGTCGACGACATCTACCGGGCGACCTTCGCCAAGACCGCCGTGCGCAACGAGCGTTTCTACGAGCGCTTCCCCTGGGCCGCCGACCGTGTCGCCGAGATCTGCCGGCACCTGGACGACACGGAGGAGACGCTGCCCACCGGGGAACGTCTGACGTCCCGCCGTTTCCGCACCGTGGGCATGAACCTGGGCCGCACCGGTGGCTTCGACATGCTCGCATACCTGCTGGAGGACCCCTTCCGCGCGGTGCCCGGCGGCCCGGGCATCGCGGGACGTCGCCGGCTGCGCACCCCCTTCCTCACCGAACTCGCCGGTCACCTCTCCGTGTCGGACGCACCGCTGTACGCGGTGGTCCACGAGACGATCTACGGCATCGACACCGCGACGAACTGGGCCGCCGACCGCATCCGCGAGGAGGTCCCCGGCTTCGCCGAGAACGCAGGACGCACCGACGGTGACACCGACGCTCCGCTCTACCTCACCGCGGAGCACTTCTTCCCCTGGCAGTTCGACGAGGACCCCGCGCTGCGCCCGTGGAAGGCCGTCGCCGACCTGCTCGCCGCGAAGGACGACTGGACGCCCCTGTACGACGCCGCGCAGCTGCGCCGCACCGAGGTCCCGACCGCCGCCGCGGTGTACCTCGACGACATCTTCGTCCCCTTCGAACTGTCCATGGAGACCGCCGCCACGATCCGTGGCCTGCGCCCCCACGTGACCAACCGGTGGGAGCACAACGGGATCAGCCAGGACGGTGCCGCCATCCTGCGCCACCTGCGTGCGCTGACCAGCGACCACTGACCACCTGGAGCGACGTCCCTCCCCGGCCACCACCTCGCACCGCATTCGTGTGCACCACGGCACTCGGGATACTCTGACTCCCCGTGACTGACACCTCCGCCGACCCCGGCCTCTCCGCCGACCCCGACACCCGGGGGTCCACAGCCCGCAGGGACACCGTCCGCCTGCCGACGCTGGTCTCGCTCATCGTCGGCTCCTGCGTGGGTGCCGGCATCTTCGCCCTGCCCCAGAACATCTCCGCCGTCGCCTCACCCGGCGCCGCGGTCATCGGCTGGGTCGTCACCGGCATCGGCATGCTGTGCATCGCCTTCGTCTTCCAGGCTCTGGCGCACCGCAAACCCAACCTCGACTCCGGGGTGTACAGCTACGTCCGCGGCGGACTCGGCGACTTCGTCGGCTTCGCCTCCGGCTGGGGCTACTGGTTGGGCAGCATCATCGCCCAGGTCGGCTACGCCACCCTCTTCTTCGGCTCACTCGGCCACTTCCTCCCCCTGTTCTCCGACGGGCAGTCACTCGTGCAGGCGTTCTTCGTCTCCGGACTGAACTGGGTGATCTTCCTGGCCCTGTCCCGCGGCGTGCACCAGGCCGCGGTACTCAACGTGGTCACCACCGCGGCGAAGCTGCTGCCGATCCTCGCCTTCCTCGGCATCGTCGCCTTCGCCGGGTTCCACACCGAGGTCTTCACCGCCGACTTCTGGGGCTCCGCCGAGACCTTCGGAGACAACGCCGACCAGGCGTCCAGCCTGTCCGACCAGGTCAAGGGCATGATGCTGTTCACCGTGTGGGCGTTCATCGGTGTCGAGGGCGCGTCAACGTACTCGCGCCGCGCACGCCGCCGCAAGGACGTCTCACTGGCCACCCTGCTCGGATTCCTCACCGTCTTCCTGCTGCTGGTGATGGTGAGCTTCCTGTCCTACGGTGTCGCCCCGCGCGAGGAACTCGCCGCGATGGGCGACAACTCCATGGCCGAGGTGCTCGAACTCGTCGTCGGCCCGTGGGGGGCCGGGCTGGTGTCGATCGGCCTGTGCATCTCAGTGCTGGGCGCCTACGTCTCCTGGCAGATGCTGTGCGCCGAACCGATCACCCTGATGGCGCAGGACGGTCTGCTGCCCCGCAAACTCGGCTACATCAACCACCGCGGCGCCCCGGTGGTCGCCCAGCTGTTCTCCGCGGTGGTCATCCAGCTGTTCATCGTGGTGTTCTACCTCAACGAGTCCGCCTACACCACGATGGTGCAGCTCGCGACGTCGTTGTACCTGATCCCCTACCTGTTCTCCGCGCTGTACCTAGTGTTCCTGTGCACCCGCGGCGCCGGATTGTCGCACCCGGACGCCGGTACGAAGTTCGACCTCTCCGGCCCCTCGGTCGACCGCCGGACCAACCGCGTCCACCTGCTCACCGGCGTGCTGGCGTTGGTCTACTCGCTGTGGCTGTTCTACGCCGCGGACGTGAAGTACGTGCTCATGGGCATGGTGCTGATCGTGCCGGGCATGATCGCCTACGTGGTGACCCGTCGCCGCGCCGGCGGCCGGGTGTTCAACGCCTTCGAGTGGGTCATCGCCACCGGGGTCTCGGTGGCGGCGATCGTCGCGATCGTGCTCATCGCGCAGGGGACGCTGAGCCTGTAACTGCCCCGCTGTACGATGCGTGCATGCCTCACGACCCCGCACGCCAGCACCGTTTCGCCCAGGTCGACGTCTTCTCCGCCGAGCCCTACCGCGGCAACCCGGTCGCCGTGATCCTCGACGCCGACGACCTCGACGACGAGCAGATGCAGCGCATCGCCTGCTGGACGAACCTTTCCGAGACCACCTTCGTCCTCTCCCCGTCCACCCCGGATCCGGCGCAGGACGCACCGGCACCGCAGGCCGACTACCGGGTGCGCATCTTCACGCCAGAAGGCGAGCTCCCCTTCGCCGGACACCCCACCCTCGGCACCGCGCACGCCTGGCTCGAAGTCGGCGGCGAGCCGCACCAGGACGATGTGATCATCCAGGAGTGCGCCGCCGGCCTGGTGGAGGTCCACCGCAATCCCGGCACCGGCGCACTGTCCTTCACCGCCCCGCCGACGACCCGCACCGGGCCGCTGGAGGAGGAACACCTCGCCCGGATCAGCGAGGCGCTGCGGATCGACCGGTCGCTGATCGTCGACCACCAGTGGGCCGACAACGGCCCCGGGTGGGCGGCGGTGCAGCTGCCCCACGCGCAGGACGTCCTGGACCTGCGTCCGGACTTCAGCGCCCACCCCGACCTAAAGGTCGGCGTCTTCGGCCTCTACCCGGACGGTGCGGCGTGCCGACTGGAGATCCGCGCCTTCGTGCCCGGCGCCGCCGGTGCGGAGGACCCGGTCACCGGGTCGCTCAACGCCTCGGTCGGCCAGTGGTTGCTGCGCAGCGGGAAGATCACCGAGGCCTACACCGCCGCCCAGGGCACCGTCCTGGGCCGCACGGGACGCACGGGACGCACGGGACGCATCAGCGTCACCCCGGTCGGGTCAGGACGCAACGTCCTGGTCGGTGGCGCCACGACCACCCTGTTCCACGGTCACGCGGAATTCCCCCAGCCTCAGCCCTGACGGCCGTCGGACCCGTTGCCGCCGCGCCCGTCGCGACCGTCACGGCCATCCCGTCCCCGGCGTCGGCGCTGCTCCCACAGGACCACCGCGGTGGAACGCGGGACGTGGACGATCTCGCCACGGCGGCGCCCGCCGCCGGAGCGTCCCGCCTCGTCGGCGTCGTGCTCGGCGGCGGCGAGGCGGACCTGCAGCACGTCCACCTCGTCACGCAGGTCACGGACCTTGTTTTGCAGGCCGATGATCGCCTTGATGCCGGCGAGGTTCACACCCTCGTCGTGGCTGAGCCGCTGGATCTCCAGGAGCTGCTCGATGTCGTCGCGCGAGTAGCGCCGCCCCCCGCCGCTGGTGCGCTCCGGGGAGACCAGCCCCAACCTGTCGTAGGTGCGCAGCGTCTGCGCGTGCATGCCCGTGATCTCCGCGGCGACGGAGATCACGAACACCTCCCGGGGCTCACCCGGGACGTCTCCGTTCCTGTCACTCATCTTCAACCACCAACTGTCCGTCAGTTCCCGGACCAGCCCGCACGGGGGTCGAAACCGGTCCGCTTCTCTTCCTCAGCGTAGTGACGCAACGCACTCGCCGCGCCCTCGTCGAGATTCTTCGGCACCGCGACCTTCACCGTCACCAACAGGTCGCCGGACGCGCCATTGCGCTTGGTCACGCCGCGGCCGCGCACGCGCAGCGTGGTGCCGTCCGCCGTCCCAGCTGGGATCTTTACCCGCACGCGGGTGTCCAGGGTCGGCACGGTGACCGCCCCGCCGAGGGCGAGCTCGGTGAAGCTGACCGGCACGGTCATCTTCAGGTCGTCGCCGTTGCGGGTGAACAGCTTGTCCGCGCGCACGTGCACGGTGACGAAGAGGTCACCGGACGGACGCCCACGCTCACCGGCCTCACCCTGCCCGGCGAGGCGGACCTTCTGGCCGTCCACCACACCGGCGGGCACGCGCACGGTGATCGTGCGGGTACGGGTCACCCGGCCTGACCCGCTGCAGTCGGCACACGGGTCCTCGATACGGGTACCGGTGCCGTTGCAGTCCGGGCAGGGGCGGGAGAACCCGAACGCGCCGCGGTTCTCCGAGACGACCCCGGCACCCGAACAGGTGCCGCACCTCGCGCTCGAGGTCCCCGGCGTGGCGCCGGAGCCGTGGCAGGTCGTGCACGCCGCGGGGCTGGTCAGCCGGATCGGGACGGTGACGCCCTTCGTGGCCTCCCGGAAGTCCAGGGTGATCTCGGTCTCCACGTCCGCACCACGGGTGCGACGCTGGGTACGACCACCGCCACCACCGCCGGAGCCGCCGCCGAACATGTCGCCGAAGACGTCACCGAACCCACCTGCACCGCCACCGGATCCACCGGCACGGTTGAAGAGGTCACCGAGGTCGAAACCGCCGGTGCCGCCGGCACCGCCGCCGAACCCGCCGAAACCGCCGGACGTCCCGCCCGGGGTGCCGTACCCGCCGCCCGGCGCGCCGTAGCCGCCCGAGGCGACCATCTGCTTGAGCTCGTCGTACTCGGCGCGCTTGTCCTTGTCGCCGAGCACGGAGTAGGCCTCGGAGGCGGTCTTGAACCGGTTCTCCGCCGCGGTGTCGCCCGGGTGCGCGTCAGGGTGGTTCTCGCGCGCGAGCTTACGGTAGGCCTTTTTGATCTCGTCGGCCTCCGCGGTGGACGACACGCCGAGGTCGGCGTAGTAGTCCTTGTCGATCCACTCCTTCTGGGCCACCTGGTTCCTCTCTTCCTGGGTTCTGTCTCGGCTCTATTTCAGGGCCTGGCTGCCGCCGTGGGCCCCACAGGACCCCACGGGACCCGTCACATGAAACTTGAGCCTATCACGCTAAGGTCTATCTCCTGCAACGCATGACGCGCAGCAGACATTCCCGGCTGTTAGGGTAAGTTCCCATGTTCTCCAGAGACGGCCGTAAGCGCCCCACACCGCGGCGGGTCGTCGACCCGGAGGCGCCGGACGCGATGTTCCCCCACCTGCCCCGGCACCGCGCCGACCTGCTGCGCGAGGAGACGATGCGCCGCCTGCACGCCGAAGGATACGACACCTCCTGGCGCCCCGACGGCTACATCGCCGCCACCCCCGCGACGGAGCCGGCAACGGGCACAGGGACAGAGCCGGACACACCCCCGTCACGCCGCCTCATCGGCCTCGACAACCTCTCCCTCCAGATCGCCGCCGCCCCGGGGTCCACCCCGGCCCAGGTCGTGGAGATGATCCACCACTTCCTCGGCACCGTGCTCACCGACATCGACGTCGACGGGCTGGACGAGGCGGAGTTCCTGCGCCAGCTCCGCGTCCGGCTGGTGTCCCGCAACACCCTTGACGCCGCGTCGGGCACCGTCGAGGACTCCTCCCGCGAGTTCACCGGCGACCTGCTGGTCTCCCTGGTCCTGGACACCCCGGACGCGGTCGTGACCCTCAACGACGACACACTCGCCGCCCACGGGACCGCCACCCGCGAACAGCTCGCCGACCTTTACCAGGTCGGCTACCGCAACACCTGGCAGGAGCTGCTCGACGCCGACGTCGAGGTCAACGAGGTGCGCGCCGAGGCCCGCCAGGAATCCCCCGCCGCACACTTCCACGTGGCGGAGTCCGACTCCTACTTCCTGGCCAGCGCACCGCTGTTCCTCGACGAACTGCTGCCACGCTGGCTGCCGGAGCTGGACGCCTCCGCCGGGGTGATGGTGACCGTGCCGCACCGTCACCTCATGCTCGTCCGCGAGGTCACCACCGGCCAGGACCTGCTCGACGGCATCAACACCATGACCTCCGTCGCCCTGGGCCAGTTGGCCGCGAACCCGGGACCGTTGACCGCGCGCCTGCACCTGGCGCACGAGGGGGAGTTCCGCGTGTTCACCAACGTCACCACCGGTGAGGACGGAGAACAGGTGCTGCAGGTCGAACCCGACGACTACCTGATGTCCCGGCTCGAGAGCGAGGACCAGGAGTAGTGAGCACCCAGAAGAACGGCATCAGCCGCCGCTCCTTCCTCATCGGTGGCGGCGTGCTCGGCGCCGGTGCCGTGGCCACCGTCGGCGGCGTCGCCGTGCTGCGCAACCGCGACGACGAGGCGTCCGGCCCGCCCCCGGCCGTGGATCCCGGACCGTTGCAGCTGCAGGTCGGCGACGCCGACCACCCCGGACGCGTCACCGTGCTGACCAGCGCCGGACGACAGCTCGTCCACTTCGACGGTTACCGGTTGTCGTCCTCCACCGGCACCCGCGGCGCCACCGTGGACGACCCGGGTGACGGCGCACCGTCCTCCGGGCCGGTGCGCGTGGAGTTCGAGGTCACCGACCCCGACTACACCGCCGCGGTCACCTACCGCGCCGACGGCGGGCGCGTCACCGCCGACTGGGAGTTCACCGTCCCGGGTGACGGTCTCGACGACTCCGACCGTGCCCTGTTGCGCGGTGGGCGGATCTACCGCACCCTCGTCGACGCCCGGGAGGACACCGAGTTCCACGTCCCCGCCACGAAATGGGTCCACGACACCGGCGGCGGCGTGCCCGTCCAGGAGCGCGTCACCGAGCTCAACTTCGTGGAGTGGGACGTCCCCGACACCACCGACGACGACCCGAAACGACTCTACGGCTGCATCACCACGCGCAACAGCATGTCGCGCAGTTCCTCGATGCTGCACGCCGCGCCGTCCGCCCCCGGCGACACAGGCTCCGATGACGGTGTGTGGCGCGCCCAGGTCGAGTTCCGCGCCGACACCACCGTCGGCACCGCCCGCCGCCTCGTCGACGACGGACGCACCCTGCTCGCCGGCGCGGTCCTCGGCGGCACCGGCCTGCCCGACCCCACCGTGGACGTGACCACCTCCGCCACCTACAACGTCTTCACCGACGACGGGCGCAGGACGTTCACCGTCGGGCTCGCCGGACGCTCCGCACGCAGCACCACGGTGCTCGAGGTCACCGCCCGCGACTTCGACGGCGCGGAGTTCCACCGCTCCCGCCACGAGGTCGCCATCCCGCAGGACGCCGCCTACGCCGACACCGCGGTCAACATCGACCTGCCCGGCCCGCGCTCCTGGTGCTCGGTGGAGGTCACCTGCGCCGACTCCTTCGCCCGCACCACCGCCGCGGTGTGGCCCGGTCACGACTTCGGCCCCGCCGACCAGTCCATCGTGGGTCTCGGCGGCTTCGCCTCCACCGCCTCCGCCGGCAGTTCCCAGGCAGACGGGCTGGAGTCCCGCAGTGCCGAGCGGGCGATGTGGCGCCGTCTGGGCATCCGCCACCTGCGCAACCCCTGGCTCACCGCCGAGGAGTCCGAGGACCTCGGCATCAACACCGGCTCCCAGCCCGGCGGTGCCCCCGGCAAGTTCGACGACGACGGTGACGGTGAGAGCAGCGGTGAGACCTTCACCGAGTGGGCCGGCAAGGCCCTCGACCGCGGGGAGGACGCCGGGGTGGAGCACTACGAACTGCTCAACGAGTGGAGCCTCTCCGACGCCGACACCGTGGAACTGGCCACCGAGTACACCGACCAGTGGCTCAAGCCCTTCCGCGCGGAGATGGACCGCCGCGGCACCGACGCCAAACTGCTGGCCATGCCCCTGGCCGGCTGGGACGCCGATTTCCTCGACACCATCCGCGACCGCGACGGCTGGGACCTGCTCGACGGCATCGCCGAACACGCCGGACGCGGCAACTACGTGGTCGACTACGACGGCGGCAAGTGGAACTTCCTCGGCCAGGTGCGCACCGCCCGCGCCTACCTCGACGGCCACGGTGCCGGCGACGGTGGGGACGCACCCAGCGAACTCTGGCTCACCGAGACCTACGCCTGCACCCGCCCCAACGCCTGGTGGTACGACGACGAGCGCACCGCCGCCGACTCCGTCCTGCTCACGCTCATGCTCGCCAAGGCCGAGGGCGTCACCGGCGTGCACTGGTTCCAGCTCACCGACGGGCTCTGGCACGACAAGTACGGGGTGAACCCCACCGAACCCGAGTACCACTACGGGCTCGTGCACGTGGACCGCTCCCCGAAGCCCGCCCTCCCCGCCTTCGCCTTCGCCGCCGAGATGCTCGACGGCGCGACCTTCCTCGGCTGGCTGGAGTCCCCCCACCCCGACCTGCGTGGACTGCGCTTCTCGCGTGACGACTCCACCTACTGGGTCCTGTGGAGCAGGCAGGACGGCTACCTCAACAACGCCGCCCACGGCACCGACAGCTACTTCCCCCACCCCGAGGCGTGGATCCGGCCGGACGCCTCGTCGCTGCAGGTCACCGTCCCCGGGGTGAAGACGGTGCGCGACGTGCTGGGTCGCGAGGGCGCCCGCGACGGCAGCACCGTCACCGTCACCGCGTCCCCCGTGGTCGTCACCGGTGACATCGACGCCGACCTCACCGGCCCCGAGGACGTCACCGGCGACATGTCCGTCGCCCTGCGCGAGGTCACCGTGCGCCGCGGTGACGAGAACGGACAGGACGCGCTGATCGTCGAGGGCGTCAACGACACCGACGGACGGCTCGTCCTGCGCGTACTCGGCCGCCAGGTCGACGGCGCCCTCGACGAGAAGACCGTCACCGTGCCCACCGGTGAGTTCTCCGAGACCGTGGACATGGGTGAGGCGATGCCCGAGGACTCCGAGAACCCGACCGCCACCACCGTCGGCGCCCGTGAGGCCCGCCCGCAGGTGCGCGTCCTGGCGCAGCGTCGGGAGAAGGTGCACGCCGACGCCGCCGAGGCGCAGGCCTACCGGGCGGAGTTCTACCGCACGGTGTGACCGCCCGGGCTGTTAGTGTTGGTGAACATGTTCCGCCGCGACCACAGGAGACACGCCCCGCGGAACTCCGGTGCCCACACCGCGCCCACGGCGCCCGACCGGATGTTCCCGCACCTGCCACGGCACCGCGCGGACTTCCTCCGGGACCAGACGATCCGCCTGCTCCACGAGGAAGGCTTCACCACCACCTGGCTGCCCGACGGACGCATCCGCGCCCGCGGCACCACCACCCTGACCGTCAGCCTGCACACCCTCTCCCTGCAGCTCGCCGACGCCGGGGCCCACGCCAACCTCTCCGAACTGCTGGAACTCATCCGCCGGCACGTCCGTGACGTCACCGACCTGGACGACGCGGGTGTGGAAGGTGGATCCGACACGGTCGGCGCGTCCGGCCCGTCCGGCGCCTCAACACTGACGGACGCGGAGTTCCTGCGCCGTCTGCGCGTCCGGCTCGCCCCACGCGACATCCTCGACGCGTTGGACGGCCCCGTCGACGACGCCTCCCGCGACTTCGCCGGCGACCTGTGCACCTCCCTCGTCCTCGACGGCCCCGACGCCGTGACCGTGCTCGACGACCCCGCCCTCGCCACCCACGGCACCGCCACCAGCACCGAGCTCGCCGACCTCCACCATGTGGCGCGCCGCAACACCTGGCAGGAACTCGCCGACGCCCGCGTCACCGTCACCCCGCTGCACGCACCCGTCCAGGACCGTGGCACCACCGCGCACCTCTGGACCGTGGAGTCCGACTCCTTCTTCCTCGCCAGCGCCCCACTGTTCCTCGACGAACTGCTGCCGAGCTGGGTGCCGGGGCTCGACGCCACCGACGGGGTGATCTTCGCCGTGCCGCACCGTCACCTGATGCTGGTACGCGGTGTCGACAGTGGCCAGGACCTGCTCGACGGCATCACCGCGATGTCCACCGTGGCCCTCGAACGCCACGGGTCGAACCCGGGCCCGCTGAGCCCCCGGCTGCACCTGCACCACGACGGTGCCACCGCCGCGTTCACCACCGTCACCACCGACCGACGCGGCCGTCGGACCGTGGGCATCCATCCGGACGCCCACCTCACCGCCCTCATCACCGGCAGGTAGGGGCCGTGCCGGGTCCCTGATGCTCCTGGGCCCCTCATGTCATCTGACTCATGCCCCAGGTAGGAAAACGGCCGAGAATCAGCCTGGGGCATGGCTCAGGTGACATCGGCCGGTACAGGCACAGCACGACGCGCGGCCCCGGGGCACCTTCATGTGGTGAAGGTGTCCCGGGGCCGCGCGTCGTGTCGATGAGGGGTGGGGCACGAGGCCCCTACGAGGCCCCTACGAGGCCCCTACGAGGCCCCGACCGGTCTACCGGTCCGCGATGACCACCATGGCGCTGCGCAGAACGCGGTCGCCGAGCCGGTAGCCCTTGCGCAGGACGGTACCGACCACGGTGTCGTCGCCGCTGGAGGTGTCCTGCACGGCCTCGTGCATCGACGGGTCGAACTCGTCGCCCTCGTTGCCGAAGGTCTCGACCTTCAGGCCGCCGAGCACGGAGTCCAACTTGTCAGCGACGGCCTTCAGCGGGCCGGTGAGGTCGCCGTGCTGCTCGGCGAGGTCCAGGTCGTCCCGGATCGGGAGCAGCGAAGACGCCACGTCCGCCTTCGCGGCCTCACCGATACCCACCCGGTCACGCTCGGTACGGCGACGGTAGTTCGCGTACTCGGCGTTGACGCGCTGCAGGTCGGCGGTGCGCTCGGCGAGCTGGGCCTCGGCGTCGGAGAGTTCCCCGGAGCCGTCGAGGTCGGCGTCGGCGGTGTCGGCGACACCGTCCTCGACATCACCGGCGAGAGCCTCGGTCGCCTCCTCGGCGGCCTCCTCCGCGTCCACCGTCTCGGCGTCGACGGTCACACCGTCGGCGTCCATGGATTCAGCGTCGATCACGGCATCCTCCTCAGGGGTCGTCTCGGCCATCTCCGGCGCCGTGTACTCCTCGTCGGTCGCGGCGGGGTCGCCGGGGTTGTCGGGCATGGTCACTTGGCATCATCCCCGGACTTGCCGTCGGTCTCGTCGTCGACGACCTCGGCGTCCACGACGTCGTCCTCGGCCTGAGCACCCTCGGCACCCTCGGCGCCTTCGGCGTTGGCGGCCTCGGCCTCGTAGATGGCCTTGCCCATCTCCTGGCTCTCGGCGGACAGCTTCTCGACGGCGTCCTTGATCGCCTCGATGTCGTCACCCTTGAGTGCCTCGTCGACGGCGGTCGCGGCTTCCTCGACCTTGGTCTTGGTCTCCTCGGAGACCTTGTCCTCGCTGTCGGAGAGGAACTTGCGGGTCTGGTAGGCCATCGACTCTGCCGAGTTGCGGACCTCCTGCTCCTCGCGGCGCTTCTTGTCCTCGTCGGCGTGGGCCTCGGCGTCCTTCACCATCTGGTCGATCTCCTCCTGGCTGAGGCCGGAGCCGTCCTGGATGGTGATGGAGGTTTCCTTGCCGGTGCCCTTGTCCTTGGCGGTGACGTGGACGATGCCGTTGGCGTCGATGTCGAAGGTGACCTCGATCTGCGGCACGCCGCGCGGGGCGGGTGCGATGCCGCCGAGCTCGAAGGAGCCGAGCAGCTTGTTCTGCTGGGCCATCTCGCGCTCACCCTGGAAGACCTGGATCTGCACGGAGGGCTGGGAGTCCTCTGCGGTGGTGAAGGTCTCCGACCGCTTGGTCGGGATGGTGGTGTTGCGCTCGATGAGCTTGGTCATCACGCCACCCTTGGTCTCGATACCGAGGGACAGCGGGGTGACGTCGAGCAGCAGCACGTCCTTGACCTCACCGCGCAGGACGCCGGCCTGCAGGGCGGCGCCGACGGCGACGACCTCGTCCGGGTTGACGCCCTTGTTGGGCTCCTTGCCGCCGGTGAGCTCCTTGACGAGCTCGGAGACGGCGGGCATGCGGGTCGAGCCACCGACGAGCACGACGTGGTCGATGTCGGCGAGCTTGAAGTCCGCGTCGCGCAGCACGGCCTCGAAGGGCTTCTTGGTGCGGTCCAGGAGGTCCTGGGTGATGCGCTGGAACTCGGTGCGGGTCAGGGTCTCGTCGAGGAACAGGGGGTTCTTGTCCTGGTCGACGGTGATGTAGGGAAGGTTGATGCTGGCCTGCTGGGAGCTGGACAGCTCGATCTTCGCCTTCTCGGCGGCCTCACGCAGACGCTGCAGGGCCATCTTGTCCTTGGACAGGTCGACGCCGTTGGCGGTCTTGAACTTCTCGACCAGCCAGTCGACGACGCGCTGGTCCCAGTCGTCGCCACCGAGCGAGTTGTCGCCGGAGGTGGCGCGCACCTCGACGACACCGTCGCCGATCTCCAGCAGGGAGACGTCGAAGGTACCGCCACCGAGGTCGAAGACCAGGATGGTCTGCTCGGCGTCGCCCTTCTCCAGGCCGTAGGCCAGGGCGGCCGCGGTGGGCTCGTTGACGATGCGCAGGACGTTCATGCCGGCGATCTGGCCGGCGTCCTTGGTGGCCTGACGCTGTGCGTCGTTGAAGTAGGCGGGCACGGTGATGACGGCGTCGGTGACGTCCTCACCGAGGTAGGCCTCGGCGTCCCTCTTGAGCTTCTGGAGGGTACGCGCGGAGATCTCCTGCGCGGTGTACTTCTTGCCGTCGATCTCGCTGGTGGTCCAGCTGTCGTCGCCGATGTGCCGCTTCACGGAGCGGATGGTGCGGTCGACGTTGGTGACCGCCTGGTTCTTCGCGGACTGCCCGACGAGCACCTCACCGTTCTTGGCGAAGGCGACGATCGACGGGGTGGTCCGGGAGCCCTCGGAGTTGGCGATGACCGTGGCCTCGCCGCCCTCGAGCACGCTGACGACCGAGTTCGTGGTTCCCAGGTCGATTCCAACTGCACGTCCCATGGTGACTTCCTCCTGCTGTTCTTGAGCTTGTTAAGTGAGCCGCGCTCAAGTCTGCACCTGACATTCCGAGGTGTCAACCTGAGTTGAGTGCTTGCGACTCAATGTCTGACATTCTGTACAACTCGCCGCACCGCAAAGTTGTTCCCGATCCGCTCAACTTTTTTCCACGGGCCTGTTTTGGGGCCCACCCCCGCTGCCCTAGGATCGACCCCCATGAGCCTGCAGATGCACCTCCTCGCCGCCGCCCCCGGACTGCCCGGCCTCTCCGGTCTGGCCGGGGGCACGTCCTGGCGCTCGCCGGCGAAGGTCCGCGAACTCATGTCCACCCCGCGGACCTCCACCCCGGTCCCCCACGAGCTCTACCAGGTCAACCATGTCGTCCTGGACACGCTGACCACCGACGACGGGGACTTCGACACCTACTCCCTGGTGCCCGCGACCGACGCCCCGCGAGACACCCCGCTGGACATCTGCGTGTACGTGCACGGCGGCGGCTACGTGAACGGCCTGAGCGCCCGGCACTGGTCACTGGTCAGCGAGATCGCCGGCGCCGGGATGAAGGTCGTCGTCCCGGACTACGGGCTCGCCCCGGAGTTCGACGCCACCGCCGCCGCACGTCTGCTCGACGTGGTCGTGGACCGGGCCCTCGCCGAGGCCGGGACCTCGTGCCTGCGCGTCACCCTCGCTGCGGACTCCGCCGGCGCCGGACTCGCCCTGGGCTGGCTGATCGACCGGCAGGACCGGTCCGGGACCGCCGGCAGGATCGACCGGATCGCACTGATCAGCCCCTGGCTGGACGCCACCTGCCACAGCCCCGGCACCGACGACCTCGTCGACACCGACCCGTTGCTGCACCCGGACGCGCTACGCGTCGCCGGGGAGGCGTGGGGACGCCACGTGGGCGTCGACGACCCGCTGGTCAGCCCGCTCGCGGCGTCCGACGCCCAGCTGGGGACGCTACCCCCGGTCCGCGTGTGGAGCGGCACCCGTGACGTCCTGCACGCGGACGCGGTGCTGCTGGCGCAGCGCACCGGCTGCGAGGCCACCGTCGTGGACGGTGCACTGCACAACTACCCGCTGCTGCCCGTCCCCGAAGGCCGGGCGGGACGCGCCGAGATCCTGTCCTGGCTGGCCCCGTGAGCGGTGCCGGCGACACGTCCGACGCCGCCGTGGGTTAGTGAGACGGTCGACGGGGGCTAGAATGGACGCGACCGTTCCCCGCGCCGGTGCCACTCGGCATGTCGCAGAACCGTGTGACGAGACGAAGAGACCAGATGAGCAACCCCTCAGACCCCCACCGCCACCATGGTGACGACCTCCCGCGCGACACTGACGCGTTCGAGGACACCGAGTTCACCATGGGCGGCGATGCCGCCGGTTCCGGGAGTTCCGACGGCACCGACGGTTTCGCCGCCGAGATCGACGACTCCGGCGCGCGCGACGACTCCGACGAGAACACCGAGGTCATCGACGCCGAATCCGCCGAGGTGACCGACGACACCGGGGACGCCGGGGAGGCCGAGGCGCCCCTGGGGTCCACCAACGACCCCGAGGTCACCGGCATCATCCCCGTCGTGGACGACGAGCAGATCTCCGGCCACGAACTCAAGCACGCCCCGGGCGGGGACGCCGGCCCGAATGCCGGCCCAAGCACGGACGCGGGCTCCGACGAGGATTCCGCGACCAGCGTCCTCCCCCTGGCCGGTGTCGCCGGTGCGGCGGGAGCGGCTGGCGCCGCAGGGTCGGCAGGCGCGGCCAGCGCGTCGACCGGAACGTCGGGCGAAGCGTCAGCCGACGCCCCGACCACGTCCAGCGCAGCGTCCACCGGGACCGGAGAGTCGGCCGCGTCCGGCAGCGCCGCCGCGGCGTCCGGCACGGGGACCGGCAGCAGCAGTGGCGGCAGTGGTAGTGGCGACGGGACGTCCACGAAGAACTCCTCGCGCCCCTGGTACGGGCGCTTCCCCACCTGGGGGTGGATCCTCGTGATCGGCGGGGTGCTGTCCGTCGGCGGGGCGGCGACCGCCGTCGCCATGATGAACTCCGGCAGCGACCAGGAGCGCCAGTCGCCCTACAGCAGCGTGGAACCGAACTACCCCACCCGCGAGGCCTGGGACCCCAGCAGCCCGATCCCCACCGCGCAGCCGAACAGTGGCTCCGACTCCGGTTCCACCTACTACGAACCCGAGTACGACGAGCCCGACGAGTACTACTCCCCCTCCCCGGAGGAGTCCGAGGATTCCGCGCCGGCGTCACCGTCGTCGCAGGCACCGTCCTCCCCCTCTGAAAACTCCGGTGGCGGCAACAGCGGCAACAGCGGCAACAACGGGAACGGTAACAACTCGGGGAACGGCAACAACTCCGGAAACAACTCCGGAAACGGGACCGGTACCGGGAACAACGGCGGCGGTACCGGCAATGGCACCGGTGGCGGCACCGACACCGGTGACGGCACCGACAACGGCGAGTCCGGCGGTGCCGGAACCGGCGGCGGGGAGTCAGGGGAGGACAGCCCCCAGTAGCGAGCCACCGGTTCCGCCGACCTTTTCGGCCGGATCGGTGCCCCAGTTCCGGTAGTCGGCTGTCACGGCGACAGGTGGACTGGCACAATTACTGGAATGAGCACTGAAGAGAACAACGCGCAGGGGCTCGGCGGATCCGGTCAACTCCGTCCGCTCGACCAGTCGACGAAGCTCCAGAACGTCCTGTACGAGATCCGTGGCCCGGTGAACTCCGAGGCCGAGCGGATGGAGGCCGACGGGCACCGGATCCTCAAGCTCAACACCGGTAACCCGGCAGCCTTCGGCTTCGACGCCCCGGACACGATCGTCCAGGACATGATCGCCGCCCTGCCGTTCGCCCAGGGCTACTCCCAGTCCAAGGGCATCCCCTCGGCACGTCGCGCCGTGGTCTCGCGCTACGAGGTCGTGCCCGGGTTCCCCAGCTTCGACATCGACGACGTCTTCATCGGCAACGGTGTCTCCGAGCTGATCACGATGACCACCCAGGCGCTGCTCAACGACGGCGACGAGGTGCTCATCCCCGCACCGGACTACCCCCTGTGGACTGCGGCGACGACCCTGTCCGGCGGCAAGCCCGTGCACTACCTCTGCGACGAGGAGGACGACTGGGCCCCCTCGATCGAGGACATCGAGTCGAAGATCACCGAGCGCACGAAGGCGATCGTGATCATCAACCCGAACAACCCCACCGGCGCGGTGTACAGCCGCGAGGTGGTGCAGAAGATCGTGAACATCGCCCGCGAGCACTCCCTGCTGCTGCTCTCCGACGAGATCTACGACAAGATCCTCTACGACGACGCCGTGCACGTGAACACCGCGTCGCTGGCCCCCGACCTGCTGTGCATCACCTTCAACGGCCTGTCGAAGGCCTACCGTGTCGCCGGCTACCGTGCCGGCTGGGCGGTGATCACCGGACCGAAGGAACACGCGAAGGGCTTCATCGAGGGGCTCACGCTGCTGGCGTCGACCCGTCTGTGCGCCAACGTGCCCGCCCAGTACGGCATCCAGGTCGCCCTGTCCGGACGCCAGTCCATCGACGACCTGGTGCTCCCCGGCGGCCGCCTGCTGGAGCAGCGCAACACCGCCTACACGAAGCTCAACGAGATCCCGGGCATCAGCGTGGTCAAGCCGATGGGTGCGCTGTACGCGTTCCCGAAGATCGACCCCGAGGTCCACGAGATCCACGACGACGAGCAGTTCATGTTCGACCTGCTGCGCTCGGAGAAGATCCAGATGGTGCAGGGCACGGGCATGAACTGGCCATCTCCGGACCACTTCCGGGTGGTCACCCTGCCGTGGAAGCAGGACCTCGCCGAGGCGATCGAGCGCCTGGGCAACTTCCTGTCCTCGTACCGGCAGTAGGACGCACCGAACGTGAACTCTCCAACCCGGGCGCCTCACCGCCCCAACCGGCTGCTCCGCATGCTGCGGGCCAGCCGGATCACCCGGCTCGGTGTGGTCGAGACCGTGCTCGCCGCATCGCTCATGGGTTTCGAGCTGATGGAGGCCCCCAGCCCCGCCTCGGCAGGAACGACGGGCTACGCGGTAGTCACCTTGGCGCTCATCGCCTGCGCCGCAAAGTTCCCGGTGGCAGTCTCGACGTTGTCCCTGCTGATGGTCCTGTCGTCCTTTCTGGTAGCTGATCTCCTTCCGCTGTACTCGGTCTTCTTCACGATGCTGATCGTGGAGATCGTCACCGCCAGTGGCCAGATTTTGCTTGCGGTCTGCCTCACTTTCGCCCATTGGGTCCTCGCCGCGATCGATCCGGTGGCCCAGGCACTCATGACTGACATAGTCTCGCTCACGGTCGGTGGCATCATGCTCACCGCCGCTCTCCTGCTCGGATACACCCGCGACCGGCACCAACGTCAGCAGAAGAACATGCGGGCTTCGCTCGCCGAACAGGAGCGTGAACAGCGCCTCGAGCTGGCCCGCGAGCTGCACGATTCGGTGGCCACCTCGCTGACCAGCGTGGTGATGCAGGCCCAGGCGCTCACCCTGCTGCCCCCCGGCGAGGAGCACAACCATCGGCAGAGTCTGGAGAATATCTCCGAGTCTTCACGCGAAGCGTTGTCGAATCTCCGCACCATGCTGCAGTTGCTCAACGAGAAGCCGAACAGAGTGTCCTTCCGCACCCGCACCGCCAGTCCTCCCCTGGATGTCGCCGTCGGAAGGATCGAGCAGGAACTCGAGGCTCACTCGCTGCAACTCCGCGCGAGACTTCAACTGCCACCAGGCATAGCTGCGGTACTGAACGACCCTGCACCGGCGGAGTCAACCAAGGCCGATGCCGCCGCGTGGACAGACCGCGACACCGTCATCAAGGTCCTCACGGAGATGACGTCCAACGCGGCGAAGCACTCCTCTCCTCGCGCGACCATCCACCTGGAGTGCCGGGTCGATGGCGACGTGTTCGAAGTCAGTATGACGAACCCGACGCGACGCCCCACCCCGCCGGACGAATTGACGTCCGGGGGTATGGGGCTGGGTTCCATGCGAGCCCGAGCGACAAAGGCCGGGGGTACGTTGACCGCCCGACTTCACGGCGGGCGCACCGGCGATAGCACTGTTGAAGCCCCCGAGCTACCCGGAGCGGGGGGAGGGGAAACGTACTTCTGGCGTACAACCCTCAGACTGCCTATAGTTGTTACCAAATCTTGATAAACACCCCTCACCTCGATCCAAGGAGCACCTATGTCCCACTCGACACCACTGGGCCGCAAGCTCGTCCTGGCAGCCACCAGCGCGATCCTCACAGGCGGGTTGCTTTCCGGCGTGGCATCCGCAGACACCGCACTCCCCGAAGCTTCCACCACCTCGTCGTCAGCCGTATCCTCGGGCCTTTCCGGGTCGTGGACCGTTGACGCCAAGCGCGCCGCCTTCGACATCTTCAACTGCAAGTACCACCCGTACCACCCGTGGTGCCGCGGACGCTGAGACATATCACCAGCAATCTGTCTGACATGCACTCAAGCCCTGTCCGCCTACTGATCGTGGACGACGACCCACTCGTCCTCTCGTCGCTGCGCCTCTACTTCGGCTCGCCTGCGGGCGAGCAGATCGAGGTCGTCGGCGAGGCGTCCACAAGCCAAGGCGCACTCGAGATCCTCGACGCCTGCACCCCGGAGACCCCTGTCGACGTCGTCCTCGCCGACATCCACATGCCCGGTATGGACGGCGTGGAACTCCTGGGAAGAATCCAGGAGCTACCGGACCCCCCGGTCTTCGTGGCGATGACCGCTCTGGACGAGGAGGAGACGATGCTCTCCGTCCTCGCCCAGGGCGGGCGGGGTTACATTCTGAAGAGTTCGCGTCCCGAGTTCATCATCGATACGGTGCTCGCCACCGTCGGCGGCGGAACTGTGGTCAGTCCACAGCCGGCGTCGAACCTGGTTCGGCACCTGTCCCAGGACTCCCCGGACAACTCGGCTCTGCAGGGCGCCAACCACGCGCCACCTGCAGCCGAGCCGCCCCGGTATCCGGGTGCCCCGACGCTCCCGCACCTGCCCGCCTCGGAGGAGCGCGTGCTGGCCCTGCTGTGCGTCGGCATGTCCAACGCGGAGATCAGCAGGAAGACCGGCCGGTCGTCCAGCATGGTGAAGAAGCAGGTCTCGCAGCTGCTGGGCCGGTTCGGGGCGTCGTCCCGCGTGCAGCTCGCCGTGCTGGCGACCGAGGCCGGATTCCGTCCGGACGACGTCCTACAGACACGGCAGTGAGCCCCCAGCGACACCGCACCGCGTTGCCATGATCCTTTAATGCTGGGTTCGTAGATTGAATATCAGCGCCTCCGGAGGTCGCTGAGACACCACAGTCACGGTGGTCACCGGAACCTACGCAGTGAAACGTCATCATCGCATAGACACGTCCCGGCGAAAGGACCCGTATACGGTAGCTGAGCATTCTCCTCTTGAAACGTCAGCACCTCGCCCCCGGCAGCAGCAATGCTCCCGGGGGCGAGGTGTGTGCGGAGAAGCTCTGGGGCTACTTCCGGAAGTTCAGGTACGCCTTCGACGGGGTGGGGCCGCGCTGCCCCTGGTACTTCGAGCCCAGGGGGCCGGAGCCGTAGGGAGCCTCCGCGGGGCTCGAGAGGTTGAACAGCGCCAGCTGCCCGATCTTCATGCCGGGATACAGGGCGATCGGCAGGTTCGCCGTGTTCGACAGCTCCAGGGTGATGTGGCCGTTGAAGCCCGGGTCGACGAACCCGGCCGTCGAGTGGGTGAGCAGGCCGAGGCGCCCCAGGGACGACTTCCCCTCGAGCCGGGCCGCCAGGTTGTCCGGCACGGTGACGAACTCCAGCGTGGAGCCGAGGACGAACTCGCCGGGGTGCAGGATGAACGCCTCAGACTCCACTCCGCCGTCGTTGACGGGCACACCGTCCTCCCCCGTGCCGTCACCGACCTCGACGAGGGTGGTGAGGTCCTCCTGCGGGAGGCGCGGGTCGATGTGGGTGTACCGGGAGTTGTTGAACACCCGGAAGTAGCGGTCGAGACGTACGTCGATGCTCGACGGCTGGATCAGGGACGGGTCGAACGGGTCCAGGGCGAGGTCACCTGAACCGAGGGCTGCGCGGATGTCTCGGTCGGAAAGAAGCACGTCACTTACCCTAGCCGACCAGCAGGCACCCCGTTGTGCCACCCCGCCGCTGGGCTGTGTTAAAGTCGTCCGCAGTGCATGAGACAGCCCACCGTGCTGACCTCAGGCGCGATCGCCGATGTAGTTCAATGGTAGAACATCAGCTTCCCAAGCTGAATACGCGGGTTCGATTCCCGTCATCGGCTCCACTGAACAAACCCCCTCCGAGCAGCACCGGAGGGGGTTTCGTCGTAGTAGTAGGCCAGGACGCGGCATGCGCTGCAGCATCAGCTGCTGCTGAATGCCTACCCCGCACTCGCCTCCTGCCGTTGGCCCCGCGGAATTCGCCACCAAAGGTTAGGCAGGACTACAGTTCCCTCCATTAATAATGGTCACAATCAAGAAAAGGTGTACATGGAACCGACGACGACCTCCACTGACCGACATTTCAAGAGGTCGCTGGGCAACCTGGGGATCTTCTGCCTCGGCTTCGGATCCATGATCGGATTCGGTTGGATCGTGCTCACCGGCGGGTGGATCGAGGACGCCGGCGCAGGCGGCGCCATCATCGCCTTCCTCATCGGCGGCGGGATCATGGTCCTCGTCGGACTCGTGTACGCAGAGCTCGCGTCCGCCATGCCCTTCGCAGGTGGGGAGCACAACTACCTGATGCGCGGTATGGGTCCCCGGCTTGCACTGCTGGGCTCGTGGGGGATCATCGGCGGGTACGTCACCGTCTCGATGTTCCAGTCCGTGGCCGTCCCCCGCGCGGCGACGTACCTCTTCCCCGACCTCGCCCAGGTTCCGATGTACTCCATCGGCGGCGAACCCGTGTACCTCACCTGGGCACTGATCGGCACCGCGACCGCCGTCGTCCTCACCTGGATGAACATCCGCGGGATGAAGGGGTCGAGCCTCTTCCAGACGTCCATCATCCTCTTCCTCGTCATCGTCGGCCTGGTCCTGCTGGTCTCCTCGATCTTCAACGGCAAGGTCGAGAACGTGGAACCCTTCTTCAACAACGGGACGTCAGGAATGGTCGCGGTGCTCGTCGTCGTCCCGTTCCTCTTCGTCGGCTTCGACGTCATCCCGCAGTCGGCCGAGGAGTCCAACGTCCCGCCACGTCAGCTGGGAAAACTGATCGTCATTTCCGTGGTGGCGGCGACCCTGTTCTACATCATCATCGTCTCGACCACTTCCCTCGCCGCCCCGACCTCTGCCATCGAGTCCTTCGACCTGGCAACGGGAGACGCCCTGACCTACATGCTGGGCAATGACCTGTGGGGCAAGCTCGTCATCGCCGGCGGACTCGCCGGAGTGATCACCACGTGGAACGCCTTCATGGTGGGCGCGTCCCGACTGCTCTGGGCGATGTCCAGGTCAGGGATGATCCCCGCCTGGTTCGGCCGGATGAACGAGAACACCGGCACCCCGGTCAACGCCCTGCTCTTCCTGGGCACCGTCACCGGACTGGCGCCCTTCTTCGGCCTGGCGATGCTCGACTGGGCCGTCGACGCCGGTGGCCCCAGCATCGTCATCACGTACCTGATGGTCGCCGTCGTCTTCCTGATCCTGCGCAAGCGCGAGCCTTCGATGGAGCGCCCCTTCATGGTCGGACGACGTCCCGTCACCGGGAAGGTCGTCGGAGTCCTCGCCGTCCTCGCCACGGCGGCGATGCTGGCCCTCTACCTTCCCGGACTCCCCGCGTTCCTGAGCCTCGGCCCGTGGATCCTCTTCGGGCTGTGGTGGGTGTTCGGCATCTTCTTCGCCCTGCGCCTACCCTCGGGCATCGCCGGCGGCGAGGACTCCGAGGAGAAGCTGCTCGAGGCTCTCGCCGCGAAGCGCGGTAGCTGACCTACCTGTCATCCGAACCATGCCCCAGGTCAGCAAATGGAAAAAGTGAACGCCTGTGAGGCATCTGCGGGTACGTTGGGCGTGCTGTGACGATCGCGCGCGACCGCAGCGTTGGCGCTGGAGAACCCGGAACCGGGAAACAGTGACAGCCCAGCTGGAAGCCGAGCCCCCACGTGTCGGATACCCGAGCTGAATACGCGGGTTCGATCCCCGCGGTCGGATTCACTAAAAAAATACCCCTCCGAGCAACGACGGAGGGGTTCTACCCTCCACACATGCAGGGACCACACGTGATGGCCCCTACCCATTCGCGCGCTTTGTTGCCACAGCAGGCGGCGCGCCATCGAGACGGAGGGCAACAACCGTGCCCGACCCGTACTCGACCCGTAGCCGTCCGCAACGGTAGGGCGACTCTGAACGAGTAAGGGACGCTGTTGGCCGCAGCACTGGCGAAACTCCAGGGCCCGCGTATCCTCTTCACGATCAGCGCCCTCACCCCCGGTGAAGAATCTTCCCGGAATCCGACTCGCACCCCTGAGCACGGCCGTCAAGACAATAGAGTCACATCATGATCATACAGTCAATATGTGATCCTAGTTTCACACTGTGATACCATACGTTGCGTGGACTTCCGGAGAAACAGCCTGCAGCGCTTCCACACCACCGGTGCCGCGCCCAAGTACATCCCCCCGGAGCTCCGAGCAGCCGTCCGCCGAAAACTGGTGATGATCGCGCGTGCCACCAACATCAACGATTTGCGTGTCCCGCCAGCCAATCATCTCGAACGCCTCAGTGGCAGCCTGACCGGCTACCACTCCATCCGCGTCAATGCACAGTGGCGCATCATATTCATCTGGACAGACAAAGGAGCTGTTGACGTTGACTTCACCGACTACCACCGCTGACCGCGCCGATGACGCGGCAGTCGTGCCCGTTCCCCACCCCGGCGAGATCCTGCGGATCGAATTCCTGGAACCGTTGGGCGTCACCCAGTACCGCCTGGCCAAGGACATCCACACCACCGGTTCGCAGATTTCCAAGCTGGTGCGCGGAACCATCGGGGTCAGTGCCGACATGGCCCTCCGCCTGTCCGCCTACTTCGGCAACTCCGCCGAATTCTGGCTTGGACTGCAGGTGGAATACGACCTGTGGCAGGCCAGCCAATGCACCGACACCAGCAGCATCTCCGCCCTGGACACCTCCGCCTGACCCCCGCCGACGCCTCGGCATCCACACCAGTGGATGCCTGCACGGCCGGCTGCCGTCCCCCACCGTGAAACGATGTAGACATGAACCGACCAGAGATCCTCTTCATCGGCGGACGCTCGGGCGTGGGGAAGTCCACCGTGGCCTTCGCGCTCCATGACCTGCTGGCTTCGAAGGACGTCACACATGCCGTCATCGAAGGTGATGCTCTCGATCTGGCCCACCCCTCCCCGTGGAGGCAGCGGATGGCGGAGCGAAATCTCGCTGCCGTGTGGTCGAACTACCGCGACGACGGCTACCACCGGCTGATCTACACCAACACCGTCTCGGTCCTGGAAGTGGACGAACTTGCCGCAGCCGTGGGTGGCGATCCGGACGTAACCTCGGTGCTGCTGCAGGCGACCGACGCGACCGCCAAGTATCGCCTGGAACGCCGTGAACACGGGGACAGTCTCCGGGAGCACATCGAGCGAAGCACAAAGGCCGCGTCGTTCCTCGAGAAGAAGGCGGCGCCGTCAGTACACCGCATCCCGACCGGCGGACGGACGCCTGAGGAAATCGCTCTGGTGCTCGCCGACTTGGCCGGCTGGGAGGCCTCATAACAAAGACTCCCCAGCATCGACCGGCTACTGTGCTCAACATGGACTAGAGAAATGACCGAATAGGGTCCGCACGCCGCGGCGAAAACCCCACTGTCCTCGGCGAACTCAATTCGGGCTTCGCTGTCATCGGAGACCCCCAGTTCCTCCCGGGCTACAGTCTCTTGCTCAGCAAGAACTCCGAGGTTACGGCCCTCTCTGAGCTCCCCAGGAGGGAACGTCTTGACTTCCTTGCTGACGTGGACCTGCTCGCCACTGCAGTCGAGCGTGCGTGCCGTAGCGTTGATCCGGGCTTCCGTCGGGTCAACATTGAGGTACTCGGGAACATGGACGACTATGTCCACGCCCACATCTTCCCGAGGTATCAATGGGAACCGGACGACCTGCCCTACCGCCCCGTGTGGCACTATGACCCCGCCAACTGGAGCGACCCCACCACTGCACTGTCCTCCGCCCACGATGCCCTGCGACAATGCATCACCGACGAGATTACTGACCTTCAGGCAGCCGAGTAAGCATAGTCCCCTTTCCCGGGACGCCGGCCGGTTACCTCGCGGTCCTGCAGTCGGGCCCAGTGCACCTACGCCTCCCCGACCAGCCGCTCCCACAGGGCCGGGTCGAAGGTCGTCGGGGAGACACGCACCATGTGGCGGACGGCGTCGTCGAGCTTCGCGCGCCACACCCGCACCGCGCCGTCCGCCTTGCCCGCCAACAGGGCGTTGAGGATGTAACGGTCGTCGCCCACGATGCGCTGCACCGCGGGGGCGTAGTCCAGCTGCAGCACGGAGATGAACATGCGCAGCCGCAACGTCAACGCGTGAAACACCCGCGACGACTGCGGCAGGCCGCTGGCGTCCGCCAACGTCTGCTGGAAGTGCAGGTCAGCCTGGTCCACGTCCGCGGCCGTCCCGTGCTCCACCGCAGCCTCCACCGCCCGCAACGCCAACTGCGGTGCCAGCATCTGCTTGCGCGAGCGTCCCGAGCACCCCCGCAGGATCACCGCCCCCACCTGCAGCCGCGCCGCGTAAAGGTCGATGATGTCGCTGCCCGTCACCAACGGCAGGGCGAACGTGCCACCCGTGGCCGTGAGCAGACCGTCGTCGACCAGACGGCGCATCGCCGAGCGCACCGCCGACACCGGGATCTCCATGTGGTTCGCCAGCCTGGTGCTGGTCACACGGTCGCCCGGGCGGAAGCCGGCGTTCATGATCTCCTTGCGCAACGCGATGGCGATCTGCTCGGTCACCGAGATCTCGTTCTGCAGGCGCCTCGGCGTCGCCCCTGACTGGGCGTTGGACGGGGGTGGATACTCCGCCAGGGATAGGTGGTCCGAGTCAAAACCCCCATCATTTCTGGTTCTACGGCTCTCCGCCCCACCCACCTCAGGGCGTTCCCACTGCAACCCGTGCAACCCGTGGCCCACCGCGACGGACACCTGTGCGAGCAGGTCGCCGGGGACGGCGTCGACGGTCGGCACGCAGGCGTCGAGCACCGCCGACAGCTGCCCCAGGAAGCCGTCCCAGCTCTGCCCGCCGGGCTCCCACATCACCCGGACGACCCCCGGCGGCGGCCCGTCGTCCCCGCCGTCGAAGGACGCCTGACTCTGCGGCCAACCGGACACGCCGGCCACCCGCAACGCCGCCATCACCGCCGTGGCCCGCCGGTCGGCAGCCTGTCTCTCACCGCTGCGAACAGTCACCTCATCTGGGTGTTCGCCGTCCTGTGCACTGTCCCGCGCCTCGAAGTGCAGGACGACCCGCGGGTACTCCACGCGGAAACCCGTCATCCACAGCTCCCCCTGGGTGGGCAACGTGAGAGCGTCCGGGTCGTCCGCCCCCGCCCGGATCCGACGCATCGCCCGACTCACCACCGGCTGGCTCAGACCCGTCATCAACGCGATCCGTCGCGTGGAGTAGTCACGCCCACCCACACGCGGCCCGGCCGTCGCCAGAACTCCGGCGACGATCTCGTCGGCGACCTCCTGCACCCGGGGGCGCCCCCGTGGTGGGGACGGTGGGTACGCCTCGGGGGGAATTTCTACGGCCATAAGCACAGGGTGCCACATTCCCGTACCCGTTTACCGATTTTTGACTCAAAGTGTGGCCGTGTCCGGAACTGCCCCTGTCTGTGATGCGGGCGATACGCGGATACTCGGCCAGTATCAGTGACATTGGCGGCAGGCACCCCTAACCGCATCGATCAAGAACGCTTCCGAGGAGGACACCCCATGACGACCGCGAACCCCGCGTCCGGCAAGGAGAAGAAGAACACAACCACGGCCCCGGTCGAGGTCAAGCCCTCGGCACAGGACGCCGGCACCACCTCCGCCGTCTCCACCGAGCACCTCGCCCCCCTCGCCGACGCCGCGGTCGCCAAGGTCACCGCCTGGCTCAACGCCAGCCGGAAGTCCGACGTGAAGCCGAACCCCTCGGCCGAGCGGCTGTCCGCCGTCCTCTCCGACCCCAACGGCCTCGACTTCACCGTCGGCTTCGTCGACCGGGTCGTGCGTACCGAGGACCAGCACGCCGCCGGCCGCGCCCTCGCCGAGCTCGGCTCGATCATGCCGGACACCCTCAGCACCCTCGACAAGGCGCAGATCAAGATGGGTTCCGCTCTCGCCCCGGTCATCCCGCAGATCGTGGTCCCCGCCGCACGTCAGCGCATCCGCTCCATGGTCGGCCACATGATCGTCGACGCCCGGGACAAGAAGTTCGGCAAGGCCGTCGCCGAGCTCACCTCCGGTGGCCACCGCCTGAACATCAACCTCCTCGGTGAGGCCGTCCTCGGCGAGGCCGAGGCCGACAACCACCTCGAGGAGACCCGCCGCCTGCTGGCCCGCCCGGACGTGGACTACGTCTCGATCAAGGCGTCCTCCATCGCCTCGCGCATCAGCCTCTGGGGCTTCGAGGGCACCGTCGACTACATCGTCGAGCGCCTCACCCCGCTCTACGTCGAGGCCGCCCGCGCGCCGAAGGGCTCCAAGTTCATCAACCTGGACATGGAGGAGTACCGCGACCTCACGCTGACCATCGCCGTCTTCCGCCGCCTGCTCAGCCTGCCGGAGACCAAACACCTGGAGGCCGGCATCGTGCTGCAGGCCTACCTGCCGGACGCCCTCGGCGCGATCCAGGAGCTCTCCGCCTTCGCCGACGAGCGCGTCGCCGACGGTGGCGCCGGCATCAAGGTCCGCCTGGTCAAGGGGGCGAACCTGGCCATGGAGACCGTGCACGCCGAGGTCGCCGACTGGCCCGTCACCACCTGCGCCTCCAAGCAGGACACGGACGCCAACTACAAGCTCGTCCTCGACTGGACGATGCACCCGGAGAACATGCGCGGCCTGCGCCTGGGCGTGGCCGGCCACAACCTCTTCGACATCGCCTTCGCCCACATGCTGTCCGTCAAGCGCGGCGTCACCGACCGCGTCGAGTTCGAGATGCTTCAGGGCATGGCCACCGAGCAGGCCGAGGCCGTGAGCTCGGACGTGGGCCAGCTGCTGCTCTACGTGCCCGCCGTGCGTCCCCAGGAGTTCGACGTCGCCATCTCCTACCTGGTGCGTCGCCTCGAGGAGAACGCCGCCAGCGCGAACTTCATGTCCGGCATCTTCGACCTGGAGCCCGGCAACGAGATCTTCCGCCGCGAGGAGGCCCGCTTCCGCGCCTCCCTCGGCGACCTCTCCGAGCTGCTGTCCACCAACGGTTACACGGCCCCGCTGCCCAACCACCTGCAGGACCGTTCCGCCGAGGTCGAGCCGTCGTCCGACGAGCTCGCCGCGTCCTACGCCGACGGCGTCCTGCCCGCCTTCGACAACGAGGCCGACACCGACCCGTCACTGCCCGCCAACCAGGCGTGGGCCGCCGAGGCCATCGCGGTCTCCGCGCAGGACGGCTGGCTGGACGCCCAGACCGCGCCGACCATCGTCGCCGACGCTGAGGTCGACGCCCTGGTCACCTCCACCCGCGACGCCGCCGCCGACTGGGCCGCGACCCCGGCCACCGAGCGCGCCGCGATCCTGTACCGCACCGCCGACCTGCTCGCCGCCCGCCGCGGCCACCTGGTCTCCATCGCCGCCGCCGAGGTCGGCAAGGCCGTCTCCCAGGCCGACACCGAGATCTCCGAGGCCATCGACTTCGCCCGCTACTACGCGCACTACGCCCTGGAGCTCGAGAAGGTCGACAACGCCGCCTTCACGCCCGACAAGGTCGTGCTGGTCACCCCGCCGTGGAACTTCCCGCTGGCCATCCCCGCCGGCTCCACCTTCGCCGCGCTGGCCGCCGGTGCCGCGGTGATCCACAAGCCGTCGAAGCCGACCCCGCACTGCTCCATGGCCATCCTCGACGCCCTGTGGGACGCCGGCGTGCCGCGCGAGGTCCTGCGCGGCGTGTACCCCGCCGACCGCACGGCAGGACGCAGCCTCGTCAGCCACCCCTCGGTCGACCGCGTGATCCTCACCGGCGCCTCCGAGACCGCCGCGATGTTCGAGTCCTGGCGCCCGGAGCTGAAGATCAACGCCGAGACGTCCGGCAAGAACGGCATGATCGTCACCCCCGCCGCCGACCGCGACCTGGCCGTCGCCGACATGGTGTACTCCGCCTTCGGCCACGCCGGCCAGAAGTGCTCCGCGGCCTCCCTCGGCATCCTCGTCGGCAGCGTGTACGACTCCGAGCGTTTCCGCCGCCAGCTGGTCGACGCCGCCGCCTCGATGATCATCGACTGGCCGACCAACATGCGCGCCGACATGGGCCCGCTCACCGAGCTGCCCAGCGACAAGCTGCAGCGCGCGATGACCACCCTGGAGGACGGCGAGTCCTGGCTGCTCAAGCCGCGCCAGCTCGACGACACCGGCCGCCTGTGGTCCCCCGGCATCAAGGACGGCGTGAAGCCGGGCTCCTTCTTCCACCTCACCGAGGTCTTCGGCCCGGTCCTGGGCCTGATGAAGGCCAAGGACCTGGACGAGGCGATCACCCTGCAGAACGCCACGGACTTCGGCCTGACCGGCGGTATCCAGAGCCTCGACCCGTCCGAGGTGCGCACCTGGGTGGAGCGCATCGAGGTCGGCAACGCCTACGTGAACCGTGGCATCACCGGCGCGATCGTGCAGCGTCAGTCCTTCGGCGGCTGGAAGCAGTCCTCCGTGGGCCTGGGTTCCAAGGCCGGCGGCCCGAACTACGTGATGCTGATGGGCAGCTGGGCCGACGACACCGCCGCCGGTTCCTCCGTCTCGCCCACCGGCTCCGCCCCGGTGGACGGCTACATCGCCGAGCTGCAGCGTCGGAACACCCTGTCCGTCGCCGACGCCGCCTGGCTCGCCGCCGCCGGACGTTCCGACAACGACGCCTGGGAGGCCGAGTTCGGCACCCCGCGCGACGTCACCGGCCTGACCGCCGAGGCGAACATCTTCCGCTACCGGCCCGCGCACGTGGTGCTGCGGATCAGTGCGGACGCCCGCCCCGTCGAGGTCGCCCGCGCCGTCATCGCCGCCCACCGCACCGGTTCGCCTCTGCGCGTCGTCGTCGACCCGACCGTGGACGGCAAGGTGCAGGACGTCCTGGCCGCGTCCACCCGCCTGGGCGTCGGACACACCATGACGACCGCGGACGACGACGACTTCGCCGCGCAGCTGTCGTCGCGTGCCCTGGACGACGGTGTCGGTGCCCGCGTGCGTGTCATCGGCACCCGCAACCCGGAGACCCTCTCCACGCTGGCCGACCGTCCCGAGGTGTGCCTGCTCAACGACGAGGTCACCGCCTCGGGCCGCGTCGAGCTGCGCCTGTGGCTCAAGGAGCAGGCCGTGTCCATGACGCTGCACCGCTTCGGTAACCCGAGCACCGAGTTCCACGCCCTGGCCGACGAGGTCCGCCGCGGGTAGGAGCGCTGGAGCGCGCTGCACGGCACTGCCGTACACGGAATAGCCAGGGGCAGGCCCACGTTGCACCGGATGTGAACATCGACATCTGCTCCGACGTGGCCTGCCCCTGGTGCTACATCGGCAAACGCCGTTTCGAGACGGCCCTCGCCGCCTTCCCCCACCGCGACGAGATCACCGTGGCCTGCCCCTGGTGCTACATCGGCAAACGCCGTTTCGAGACGGCCCTCGCCGCCTTCCCCCACCGCGACGAGATCACCGTGGCCTGGCACTCCTACCAGCTCGACCCGACGCTGCCGGAGCACGACGACCGCTCGGAGGCCGAGTACCTCGCGGCGTCCAAGGGGATGCCGATCGATCAGGTCCGCCAGATGTTCGGCCACGTCGCCGAACAGGCCGCCGCAGAGGGGCTGGACTACGACTTCGACTCGCTGGTGGTCGCCAACTCCCTGCGCGCCCACCAGCTGATCCAGCTGGCGAAGGAGCACGGCGGGGAAACCACGGACACAGTGGACACCGTGGAGGAGGCCCTGTTCCGCGCCCACTTCGTCGACGGTGAGGACATCGGGGCGTCGGACGTCCTGGTGCGTATCGGTGTCGCCGCGGGTCTGGACGCCGACGTGGTCACCGCCGAGCTGCAGGACGGCACGCGGATCCCCGCGGTGCAGGAGGACGTCCGGCATGCGGCGTCCCTCGGCCTGAACTCGGTGCCCACGTTCGTGCTCGACATGAAGCTCGCGGTACCCGGCGCGCAGCCGGTGGAGGTCTTCACCCGGGCGCTCGAGCAGCAGTGGGCGGCGTCCCACCCCGCCCCGACGATCGCGACCGTCCCGGGGGTGCAGGACGAGGCGTCCTGCGGGCCGGACGGCTGCCAGCTCTAGGAGCCGGCGCGCCCCGTGCCGTCCTTGCCGCGGATGAAGATCAGGCTGGCGAGGGCGCCGACGACCGCCAGGATCGCGGCGATGATGAAGATGCCGTGCAGCCCGTCGATGAAGAAGCCGAGGGTCTCGTGGGCGAAGGCCTGCGACTGCCGGCCGATCTCCTGGAAGAGGCCACCCTCCGCGGCGTCGCGCAGCCGGTCCTCCATGGCCGGGGGCATGCCGGGCGGGAACTGCATGCCGTCGATGCCGGTGTTGACCTTGTTGGACAGGTACGCCCCGTACACCGCCACACCGAAGGCGGTGCCCAGCGGCAGGGCGGTGTTCGCCAGGCCGGTGGCCATGCCCGTGCGTCCGGACGGCACGACCGCCACCGCCAGGGACATCACGTGCGGCAGCATCAGTCCGGTGCCCGCGCCGAGCACCAGGTACATCGGCAGCAGGTCGGCCCACCCGGAGTCGACGTCCATCACCAGTCCCAGCATCAGTCCGCCGGCGACGATCAGCATGCCCGCCGCCTGGACCACGCCGACGGGAACCCACCGCACCAGGGCGATGCCCACCGCGGAGAACACGACCATCGGCACGGCCAGCGCGCTGGAGACGTAGCCGATCTCCAGGGCGGAGAGTTCGAGCTGCCCGGCGAGCCACAGGATGATGAAGGGCATCATGCCGAAGCTGAACATGCGTGAGGCGAAGGCGTTGAAGGTGACGGTGGCGAAGGAGGGGATGCGGAAGAGGCGGAAGTCGACCATCGCCCGGTCACCCTTGGACAGTTCGAACAGGACCAGCGCGGCGAAGAGCAGCACGCCGGCGGCCAGGGAGGCGATGATGATCTCGCTGGTCCAGCCCTGCTCCTGGCCGTCGATGATGCCGTAGTTCACCAGCACCAGCGACACGACGATCAGGATCACCGCCCACACCGAGATCCGCGGGACGCCGGACGCACCGGGCGCACCGGACGCACCGGACGACGCAGCCGCCGCACCGGCGGCGCGGCGTGCGTCGCGCTCCTCGCGGTGCAGGTCGGGGATGAACAGCAGGGTCGCGAGCATCACGAAGATGCCGATGGGGATGTTGATCGCGAAGATCCACTCCCAGGTCCCGGTCTCCACCAGGGCGCCACCGACCAGCGGGCCGAAGGCGCTCGCCGCACCGCCGATGCCCATCATCGCCGCCACCGAACGCGTGCGTTTCGCCGAGGAGTCCGGGTCCGCCGGGTCGAAGGCGTCCGCCAGCAGCGGGGTGCAGGTGCCGAACACCAGGGCACCGCCGGCACCCTGCAGGGCGCGGAAGGCGATGATGCCGGCCTCCGAGCCGGTCGTCACGCAGCCGATCGAGGCGGCGAGGAACAGGACGTGGCCGATGAGGAAGATACGTCGGCGTCCGACGATGTCCGACAGGCTCGCCGCCGCCAGCAGCAGGGAGGCGAAGGTGAGGCTGTAGGCGTTGATGACCCACTGCGCCCCGGAGAGCGAGAGCCCCAGGTCCGCGCTGATCGAGGGCAACGCGACGAGCACGATCGTGATGTCGATGGTCATCATCACCGTCGACAGGGCGGCGACGGTGAGGCTCCACCCCACGGGGCGCGGCGACGGCAACCGGTGCCGACCACCCGCACCCGCCTGGCGGGGGTTGGCCCGCGGGGGAGCCGGCGAGTTCGAAGTCATGCTCCAACTGTATCGGAGGTGAAATGGCCACCCCTGCATATCCGCCCCCAATCCACTCCGGTAGCCAGGCGCGGCATTAGTGGTTAGCATGACCCACAAGCGACAGACACCACTCTCCGACCTCTCCCGGCCCTCTCCCCGGCCTCTCCCTTCTCCCCTCTCCGCCCTCCAACCTCCACACACCCCTCACCCCTCCCCTCTCCACGCGCCCGTCACCACCATGCGGGCTGAACAAGGTGATTCACCGTGATCCTCGGAAAAGCATCAACTGACCCCTCACCCCCCACCACGAGCTCCGTGGCCACGCGCCCGACAGGCACCAGTGTCCAGCGCATCTCCCAGGCCCGGGAGCGCCGCCAGGACCGCCACCTGCAGCGCAAGTGGTTCTTCATCGTCTCGGACGCGATGGCGCTGTTCGCCGCCACGTTCATCGCCAACGCGGTGAGCCTCTACCTGTGGAAGCCCCTGGGCTGGGCACTGGTGGAGGAGGTCTTCTCCCTGCGCAGCCTGGGGATGACCTTCCTGCTGACGATGTGCTGGGTCGCCGCGATCACCGTGTGCCGTGGCTACAGCCACCAGGCGAGGGCGTTCCCCACCATCGGACGCGAGCTCGTGATCAAGGGGTCCCTGTGCTACTTCGCGGCACTGGCCTGCGTGGACGCCCTGTCGTCCTACGGCCTGTTCCGCCAGTTCGCCCTGCTGGCCCTGCCCACCGGGCTGGTGCTGATGGTCATCACCCGCAACCTGTCGCGCCGCTACACCTCCCGGTTCCGCACGGACCTGCAGCGTCAGTTCCTGGTGATCGGCAACGTCGCCGACATCAACAAGCTGCTGACCACCTCCTGGCACGAGAACAACACCACCGACGACACCGCCGCCGGACGCCCGGGCTGGATCCACGCGATCCTGGTCATCGACCCGCACAACCAGCACCTGCTGGCCGACACCGGCGACGTTCCGCTCAACTCGATCTGTATCGACGAGTCCTTCTCCAACGAGGACTTCGTGGCCACCGCCGCCGGCTACAACTGCGACGCGGTGTGGGTCGCCTCCCTGGCGGAGTTCGGCCACCGCAACCTGCGCCGCCTGTCCTGGCACCTGGACCGGCTGAACATGCGGCTGTACCTCGACCCGATGATCGAGGGCATCGCCGGCACCCGCCTGAACGTGGTCCCCTTCGGTCCCAGCCACACCCTGTACGTGGACCGTCCCCGCTTCAACGCGGCCAACGGGCTGGCCAAGCGCTTCTTCGATGTCGCGGTCTCCGCGTTCGCCCTGGTCGCCGTCTCGCCGATCCTGGCGATCACCGCCCTGGCCATCAAGCTGGAGGACGGCGGCCCGGTGTTCTACGTCAGCGACCGCATCGGCTACCACGGCCGCTCGTTCCGGATCTACAAGTTCCGCAGCATGCACACCGACGCCGACGAGCGCCTGCAGAAGCTGCGCGACGACGTCGGCGCCGACGGCCTGTTCAAGATGAAGGACGACCCGCGCGTCACCAAGGTGGGCAAGTTCATCCGCAAGACCAGCATCGACGAGCTCCCCCAGTTCGCCAACTCCCTGTTCGGCACGATGAGCGTGGTCGGCCCGCGCCCGCACCTGCAGCACGAGGTGGACGCCTTCGGCGACGACATGCGCATGCGCATGGAGGTCCGCCCGGGCATCACCGGCCTGTGGCAGGTCTCCGGACGTTCCGACCTGACCCCCACCCAGGCCGAGAAGCTGGACCTCTACTACGTGGACAACTGGTCGCTGTCGCTGGACGTGCGCACGATCCTGCAGACCGTCCAGGCCGTGCTGCTGTCGCGGGGTGCGTACTAGATGACCACGATCCTGCACGTCACCGACTGTTTCGACGGTGGGGTGGCCACCGCGGTCAACCAGTACGTGCGGCTGACCCCGGAGTACCGCCACGTGCTGCTGGCCAACAACTCCCGCAGCACCGCCCCCACCGCAGGACGCACCCCTGGCGCGTTCAGCGCCGACGAGACGCTGCCGGGCTCACCCGCCGCCGCGGTCACCGCGGTGCGCCGCGCCGCGGACGCCCACCGGGCGGACGTGGTGCACGCCCACTCCAGCTTCGCCGGCGCCTACACCCGCGTGGCACGGTCCTTCGACCTGGTCACGCCGGGGCGTCCGGCACGTCCGGTGGTCTACACCCCGCACAGCTTCGCCTTCGAGCGCGCGGACATCCCCGCCTGGAAGCGCGGCGCCTTCCGCGCCATGGAGCGCTCCCTGCACCCGCTGACCACCGTCGGCGCGTCCTGCGCGCAGTGGGAGGGTGAGCTGATGGTCGGCCTGGGACGCACCCCTGTCGTGGTGGTGCCGAACGCCCTGATGGACGACCACCCGGCGGTGCCGGGCAGCTGGTCGCCACCGCAGGACGGTGCCGCCCCCGTCGTCGGCGTGGTCTCCCGGGTCACCCCGCAACGCGACCCGGCGTTCTTCGCCGAGACCGCCCGCCGCATCCGGCGGCGCATCCCGGACGCCCGGTTCGTGTGGATCGGCGACGGCGACGGCAAGGACGCCTCCCTGGTGGACGTCCTGACCGACGCCGGGGTGGAGGTCACCGGCTGGCTCTCCGGCGAGGAACTGCGCCGCCAGGTCGCCGGACTGTCGCTGATCGTGCATACCGCACGGTGGGACGGCTTCCCGATGGCCGTGCTCGAGGCCCGGCGCATCGGCGTCCCGCTGCTGGTCCGTGACATCCCGGCGCTGCGGGAGTGCCCCGCCACCGCCCGGTTCGACTCCCCCGACGACGCCGCGGCCAAGGCCGTGACGATCCTGCGGGAACGTTCCGACCCCTCGCACTGGGCGGGCCTGGACGAGTCCCACACCCCCGAACGCCAGCACGCGGCCCTCACCGAGGCCTACTCACTCGCACTCGAACTCACCGGAAGGAGGAGACGTGGCAGAACCCGACAGCCCAGCAGCTGAACCGGCCGGCACGGGCCGCCGGTCACCGCTGGAGTCGCCCCTGCTCGTCGCCGTCCTGCTCGGGGCGGTGGCGGTCGTCGTCGGGCTCGTGGCCCGCGCCACGATCACCGGACGCTTCGGCGGCTTCGGCAACGACGCCGGCACCATCCGCGAGATCATGACCTCCCCGTTCAGCGCCATGGACCTGGGTTACGGCTCCTACTCGGTGATCGCCCACTTCTACGGCGCCCTCGGCATGGAGGACGCCCCGACCGCCGCCTCCGTGTTCGGCGCGGTCATCGGCTCCACCGCGCTGGGCATCGTCCTGGTGCGCGTCGGCGGGGTGCACGCAGGGCGGATCTCCCTGGTCCTGGCCCTGGCCACCCCGGTGCTCATCGGCCTGTACCAGGCGACCTACACCAAGGAGATCCTGATCTCCCTGGGCATGATCGCCATCGTGCTGATGCCGATGAACCTGCTCGGCGAGATCGTGGTCGTCGCCGCACTGGCGCTGCTCGGCACCGAGTACCGCACCTACTGGTCGATCGTCGCGGTCGTCTACGTGGTGCTGCGCCTGCTGCTCGCCCGCCGCACCTCACTGCAGGGACGCCGGATCTCCACCACCCCGTGGCGGGTCGTGCGCATCCTCGCACTCCTCGGCGCGCTCGCCGGGCTGGCCGTGTGGATCGGCACCGGTGAACCCGCCGACTACTTCCGCACCGCCGTGAACGAGGGCGAGGCCCGCCAGGCGGTGACCGGGTCGATCATCACCCGGTTCATCGAACTCCCCGAACCGCTCGGCGGCATGGTCAACGTGGTGCTGACCATCCTGTTCTTCATCGTGCCGCTGCCGCTGGCGGCGAAGTTCTCCCCCTACTACCTGGTCATCGGCATCGTGTTCGCCGCGATCTGGGTCAGCGCGGTGTACGCCGCGTCCGCCGCCGCACGCGCCGGCGCCACCCCGGCCGACCGGGCCCGGATCCCGCGACGGCACCGACGGATGATGGCCCGCTTCGCCGCGGTGCCGCTGTCCTTCCTCGTCGTCCAGGGCCTGTTCGAACCCGACTGGGGTTCGGCCCTGCGGCACGCCACCCCGATGGTGCCCCTGATCGTGGGCGCCGTCGCCCTCAACGAACGTTACAGACCGAAAACAGAACCGACAGACACGACCGAACCGACAGACAAGAAAAGGACCCTCTCCATGACAGCCTCCACCACCTCACAGGAGACGTCCGGCGCCTCCGGGCAGAATTACCTCGCCACCTACCTGGGTTACCTGCGCAAGTCCTTCTGGATGCTCCTCGTCGGAGCACTCGTCGGCGGTCTCATCGGCTGGGGCGCCTCCGCACTGATGACGAAGGACTACACCGCCACCTCGCAGCTCTACGTCGGCGCCGCCAACACCGGGAACTCCGCCGACGCCTACCGCGGCACCCTGCTGAGCCAGAGCCAGGTCGGCACCTACGCCGAGATCGCCACCAGCCGTGCCCTCGGCGAGCGTGTCGCCGAGGACCTCGGCCTGGACCAGTCCCCCGCCGAGGTGGCCTCGATGCTCACCGCCGGTGCCAACCGCGACACGGTGATCCTCAACATCAACGCCGTCGCCACCGACGCCGGGCTGGCACGGGACGTCGCCAACTCCGCCGCGACCGAGCTGACCAGCATGGTCGCCGAGCTCAACACCACCGCCTCCCCCGGCGGTGAGTCCAGCGCCCCGCAGCTCGCGCCGCTGAACGACGCCCTCACCCCGGACGCCCCGTCCTCCCCCAAGACGCTGCAGAACGCCGGCATCGGCATCCTCATCGGCCTGGTCGTCGGCCTGGCCGCCGCGATCATCCGCGGCATGACGGACCGCCGCATCCGCGACCAGCACGCGATCACCGACATCGTCGGTGCACCGTCCGTCGGCTCGATCAGCACCAGCGACAACCTCTCCGTCGGCGGAGCCAACAACAGCACCGAGACCGCCGGCTCGCACGTCCTGGACTTCTCCGCCGCCCCGGTCATCGCCGCCGAGCAGTTCCGCGAGCTGCGCACCAACCTGCGCTTCCTCGACGTGGACAACCCCCCGACCGTCATCGCCGTGACCAGCGGCATGCCCGGCGAGGGCAAGTCCACCCTGGCCACCAACCTGGCGCTGGCCCTGGCCGACGACGGCGAGCGTGTCTGCCTCGTGGACGCCGACCTGCGTCGTCCCCGCGTCGCCGACTACCTCGACGGTGACCTGCAGTCCGAGGTCGGCCTGTCCACGGTGCTCTCCGGTGCCGCCGACGTCGACGACATCGTGCAGGACTCCGGACGCGACAGCCTGTCGGTGATCACCTCCGGCCCGCAGCCGCCGAACCCGGCGGAGCTGCTCGGCTCCCAGCGCTTCCGCGACCTACTCGCCGAGCTGGACTCCCGCTACGACTACGTCGTGGTGGACGCCTCCCCGGTCATCCCGGTCACCGACGCCGCCCTGGTCGCCTCCGCGGCCGACGGCATCATCCTGGCCGTGCGCCACGGCAACACCACCGTGGACCAGCTCACCCGCACGACCACCAACCTGAACCAGGTCAGTGCCCACATCCTGGGCACCGTGTTCACCATGACCCCGAAGTCCGAGGGCAAGGGCTACTACCGCAACGGCTACGGTTACGGCTACGGCAACACCGCCCGCGCGGTGAGCTCGGCGAAGAAGACGAGCAGCACGAACGCCGGCTCCACCGGTTCCACCGGCCCGAGCAGCGTGAGCGACGCCACCGCCAGGGAAACGGTGGGAGCGGACCGCTGACCTCCCCCGCACCCGAGGAAACCGGTCGTTCTCACGGCCGGTTTTCGTCGTTGTTACGCATGGGCCCCGCCCTGTTCGGCCAGGGCCTGAACTTCCTGGCGATGCTGCTGCCCATCATCGGGCAGGAGACCGGCCAGCTGGCCTACCTCATGCTGCCGCTGGCGCTCGCCACCGTGCTGTCGCGCACCTCCATCCTGGGTTTCCACAGCCGCTACCTCACGGTCTCGACCGGCTCGCGGGACGCGGCGACGTCCCTGTCGCTGTTGTCGATGCTCGTCGTCACCGTGGTCCTCGTGGTCGTCGGCCTGGTGGCCGACCTGGTGTTCACCCCGGACACCCACACCGTGGCGGTGCTCACCGGCTGGTCCACGATGCTGCTGCTCACCAACGGGTTGTACGTGATGGCCGTGGCCGTGGCGACCCAGGAACAGCGCATGGACGTCTACTCCACCGCCCGCCTCGTCTTCGGCGTGACGAACGTGGTGGCCACCTGCGTGGTCGTCTTCGCCGTGCCCTTCCAGGCCGGGCTGATCGTGGTGGCGGGACTGAACCCGCTCGTCGCGGCCGTGCTGATCCTGTGGCGCACCCGCAACAAGCTGCTCAACGTCCTCTGGCGTGACCGTGGCTCCCTCACCGACGAGGTGCACCGGCGCTGGCTACGCGACTCCACACGCCCCACCGGCGGGGTGCTGCTGGCGGAGTTCGGCTTCCAGTTCCAGGGGTTCATCACCCCGTTCCTGGGCCCCTACCAGGAACTGTGGGCGGTCGTCGTGCGCCTCACCGGCGGGTTCGGCACGCTGGCCCAGCAGGTCGTGGCCCCTCCCGTGGAGGCGAAGATCGCCGCGGCCGTGCGCGCCGACGACGTGGCCGGCGAGCGCTCCTGGTGCCGCAAGGCGTTGCTCATCGGCCTGGCACTCGGTGCCGCCAGTGCGGCGGTGCAGGCCGGTGCCGTGCTGTTCTCCCTGCACGGGGACGACTCGGCGACGGTCCTGTCGCTGGCCCTGGTCAGCGTGTTCTGCTTGACCTGGATGCCCTCGGCGATGTGCTCGAAGATCCCGTTGATGAAGCGGTTGAACCGGTACTACCTGGCCTGGGCGTTCGGACGCCTGGTGCTGCTGCTCCCCCTGCTGCTCCTGCGCGACACCGCCCTGCTCGTCGGCGTGGTGTCGGTGATGTCGGCGACCGCGGTCTTCCTCATGTGGACCAGCCTGCGCCCGGCCCAGCCGGAGTAGCCCCCACTCCCCGTCCCCCAGGCAGACGGCAACCCCACAGGTTGGTGCGACCATCCTGTGGGGTTGCTGCGTCGGGCCGGAAGTGGGCCAGCGGGGTTACCGGATGTTGCGCAGTTCCTCGACCGGACGGTTCGTGGACCGAGTGTGCCTGGCACCCTCGGCCGGGTAGCCGAAGGCGGCCATCGAGATGAACTCCAGGCCCTCGTCCGCGCCGATCTCCTCGCGCAGCGCGCGGGACTCCCCGGAGCGGATCGACAGGTTCAGCGCGCACGACGACACCCCCAGGCAGTGGAAGGCGAGCATCAGCTCGTCGAGGAAGATGCCGCCGTCGACCCACGCCTGGTTGCGTTCCCCTGCACCGCCGAAGGCGCGCAGGTCCACGGCGACGACGGCGAGCAGCGGGACGGTGTGCCCGAATCCGCGGTTGCCGTTCTGGTGGCGCAGCACCCGGTCGATGTCCTCGCGGGTGGAGAAGAACTGCACGCGCCAGGGCTGGCGGTTGCACACCGACGGTGCCCCGCCGGCCGCGGCGACAGCCTCGTCCACGATCGACTCGTCCACCGGACGCTGCGGGTCGAAGTTGCGCACGCTCGAGCGGCTGCGCAGCAGTTCGAGCAGTTCACCGGAGGCGCCAGCCGCCTCGGGGAGGTGGGTGACGTCGTCGGCGAGCTCGCCGCCGGCGTTCCAGCTCGTCAGGGCGTCCTGCCCGCTGGCGGCGTCGTGACGCGCCCACGTCGGGGCGTCCGAGAGGCGTCCGACGCCCTTGGCCAGACGCGGCACCAGGTCGCTGCCGAAGGGTTGCTTGGGGGCGGGCAGCGCCAGGGCCTTCTCCACGCGGTGGGTGTCCTTGAGAACCTGGTAGCCGATCACGCCGGGGTCGCCGGAGTCCAGCGCGACGCCGTTGGAGCACTTGCCGTACCTGATGAACCGCACGGTGTCCGACGCACTGTCGGCCACCGTCCTGGCCAGGTCGCGGGCGTAAACGAGGCGGCTGCGCACGGCGGGCGGGAGGGAGTCTTTGTTGATCATGGCCGGAGACCTTTCGGAGAAAAAGGGGTGGACGTCGGTGAGGGGTGTGCTGAGGGGTGTGCTGGGAGGGTCAGGCGAAGTTGAGTTCGGCCTTCGCCGTCATCGTGGCCAGCCCGGTGGACAGGGCGTCGGTGTCGCGGGCCACGGCCCGGGCGGTGTCGACCATGGCGACCAGCCGGTCGGCGGTGGTCTCGGCGGGGGCGAGCACGCAGTCGGACAGCCCGAACTCGCGCATCAGGCCCTCGACCTTGCCCTGGGTGTCGAAGAGCACGCAGGGCCGGCCGCTGGACAGCGTCAGGATGCCCAGGTGCATGCGCGCGGAGACCACCACGTCGGCGTGGGTGACGATGCCGAGCACCTCCGCCGGGCTGAGCAGCCGGTCGGCGAGTGTCACGTACGGTGCGGTGGCGGCGTCCTGCAGTCGGTCGTGGACCTGCCGGCAGGCGTCGAGGTCGTCGTCGCCGGCGCGCACCACGTGCGGCACCAGCACCACCGACCAGTCGCGGGCGACGAGGCGGCGCACGGTCTCCGCCATCTCGTCGAGGTAGGTCTGCGCGCCGCCCGACCTGGACAGTCGCTTGAGCACGAGGCCGGAGACGTTGACCACCGCGACGCGGCGGGCGTCGTCCTGCTGCCGCCCTGCCCAGTCGCCGAAGGGGGTGGACGCCGCGTCGATGCGGTGGGTGAACACGATGTCGGCGGCCAGACCGACACCACCGATGCCCGCGCCGCCCATGCGTTCGCGCGACACCGCGTCGCGGGCGAAGAGCTGGACGTCCTGGTCGAGGTCGCGGAAGCGCTGCAGGACGTAGGGGTCGGGGTGGGCCGACCAGCTGAAGCCGAGCACACGGCAGTCCAGCCCGGCGCGCGCGCCGAGCTCCAGGGCGAGCAGACGCAGTGCGGCCTCGCGTCCCTGGTAGCCGCCGTCCATGACGTCGGCGCCGATGACGGTGAGGCTGCGTGCCGTGGGGAAGTAGCTGGTCAGCCGGCGGCGGGCGAGCCCGGCGGTGAGCAGGTTGCCGTCGGTCAGGGCGGGCAGCTCCACCAGGGTCACCCGGTCGGCGTAGACGGGCGGGACGGTGAAGGCGTCGGCGGAGGGGACGACGGCGATGATGCGGCCGCCCGACGTCGCGCCGAGCTTGCCCAGTTTGCCCAACGCTGCCTCGAACATGGCCTGGTCACCGATGTTGCCGTTGCCGACGGTGGTGACCAGCAGGTCGACGGGGCGGGTGGCCGCGGCGCGGCGTCCTGCACTCCCGCGTCCTGTGGTGCCACGTCCTGTGGTGCCACGTCCGGCGAGCGTCAGGGACGCGCGGCGTTCCAGCGCCATCAACCGGTCCACGGAGGACGCCCGGTGGGCCACGGCGCGGGCGATCTCGGCCGGGGTGTGCTCGCTCAGGACGGTACGGACGGTGTTCACGGGTGAGCTCACGAGAGAGGTCACGGGCGCACCTCCTGCTTGTCCTGTGCGCCTTCTGCAGCACCGGCTGCGCCTTCTGCGTAGGCGGCGTCCCCGGCGCGGATCAGTTCCGCCAGGTCCGACCAGTCGGGCTGCTCGGCGACGCGGCGGATCGCCCCGGCGGAGAGCTCCCGGTAGCGCTGCGGGTCGCGCAGCAGCGACTCCACGGCATCGGCCACGGCCTCCGGGGAGGCGGATTCTGCGACCACGCCGAAGCCCTCGACCTGGTCGGGGATCGCGCCGACGGGCGTCCCCACGCACGGCACCGCGTGGGCCAGTGCCAGGGTCACCGGGCCGGACTGGCTGGCCTCGGTGTAGGGCAGCAGCATGATGTCGAAACCACGCACCACCTCGGTGACCTCGTCCTCCGGGATCCACCGGTTGTCCCAGGTGGCCTGTTGCCCCAGCGGGGTCTCGCGCAGGCGCTCCTCCGGGCCGGAGCCGATGATGTGCAGTTCGCAGGACGGTGCGTCCCGCCCGCGCAGGATCTCCATCGCCTCGAGTGCGACGTCGATGCCCTTGTACTTCTGCAGCCGGCCGAACAGGCCGATGACCGGCACCCCGCCGGGCAGGCCCGCCGGCGGCAGCTCGCGCGGCGTGGTCGCGGCGTCCTGCAGGTCGAACGGCGGGTGGCTGCCGGTGGAGACCGGCACGTCCACCTGCCCGGCGAGCACGTCGGTGACCGCCGAGGAGAAGGTGACGACGCGGTCGGCGCGGCGCAGTTCATTGCGCCGGCCCACCGCCTGGACCACGTTGCCCTCGCCCGGGTGGGCGGAACCGTCGTGGATGCAGGCCACGTACTCCACGTCGCGCGGGATGAGCAGCGGCAGGGCGAGCGACTGGTAGACGCTCTCCATCACGCAGACCACCCGTTCGATCCGGTGTGAACGGATCCACCGGCGCAGACGCACCGCGTTGAGCAGCAGCCGGGGAAGCCCGAGGACCACCCCGGCGGTGGAGTTGTAGGTGGGCACCGGGAACGCCGGCACACCGCCGCGGGCCTGCGCGGCGAACCGCGGTGCGATCTCCGCGTCGGGGTTGTAGGAGAGGAAGGACGCTGGGGAAGGTGCCTGCGCTGATTGCGCTGACTCGTGCTCAGCGGAAGCCTGGAACGCCCTGGTGGAGTCGGTGTCGCCGTCGACGAGATCGGCGAGGAACCGGGGGCCGCCGCCTGTGCGACCCCAGTGGACCCAGAGTGTCCTGGCTTCCGACGGCAGGGTGAGGGACCTGTCGACATTGGACATGGGGCACATTGTAGGCCAGCCGCCGCACTCGTGCCCGTCACGTTGCCCGGCCACCGGTCCCTGCCTAGGATGAGGGTGACTCACCGGGGCACTCTCCCTCTCCCACTCTCTCCCTGTGCTCTCCCCCTCTCTCCCCCCTGCGCCCCGGTCACACCCCTCACACCCGTAGGACGTTCCTCGATGACCTCCAACAAGATCCGGCAGGACGCTGCCGTCGCGTCGCCACGCGGCGCGCGTGCGGCGTCCCGCAATCTCCCGGTCGACACGCTTCGCGGCGTCGCCTGCCTGTTCCTGGTGACCTTCCACGTCATCGGCTACAACGCCGCCGACGGCATCCAGGTCGGCGACGACAGCGCGCTGCGCTACTACACCGACTCCGTCGACTACCTGCGCATGCCGCTGTTCACGCTGCTCGCCGGGCTGGTGTACGCCTGGCGTCCACTCACCGACGTGTCCGGCTACCGCTCCTTCATGGGCAAGAAGGCCCGCCGGCTGCTGGTGCCCTACGTGATCTTCGTGCCCGCCATCGGGCTGACGCAGGTGTACCTGACCGGCACGAACTCCTCCCGGGACCTCGACCCGGTGCACTGGCTGCTGTACTCGCTGAGCCCCTACTGGTTCCTGCTCACCACCTTCTGGCTCTTCGCCGTGGTCGCGCTGCTGGACTCGCGCCGGCTGCTGTCCACGCGCCTCAACTTCGCCCTGCTGTTCACCGCCTCGCTGGTCGTGGTGGTGCTGACCCAGACCGAGTACTTCCGCTTCCTGCAGCTGGGCCAGACGCTGACCCTCGCCCCGTTCTTCCTCGCCGGCGTGGCGCTGACCCGCTTCTCGTTGATCCCCGCCAACCGTGCCGTCCTGGCCGGCTGCACCGTGCTGCTGGTGGTCGTGGCCGTGGCCGTGCAGTTCTCCCTGGCCGGCGCGTTCCCGGGCATCGACGGCGCCTTCGACTCCCGCCACAGCCTGGTGGGCATCGCCCTGGGTATCCTGTTCCCCCTGGTCTTCCTCGGCTGGAAACTCGCCGACCGCCGGCTGGCCTGGATCGGCGGCTACTCCTCGGGCATCTTCCTACTGCACTCCTTCGCCATCGGCGCCTGCCGCGCGGTGGCCTCGGCGGCGGGCGTGACCTCGGTCCCGGTACTGTTCGTGGCCCTGACCGTCGGCGGGGTGGGCCTGTCCATCCTGGGCGTTGTCGTGCTGCGCAAGTTCCGCGTGGGCCGGGTCGTTCTCGGCGAGAAGGCAGGAGGGACGAGACGATGAACGTGCTGTTCGTCTGCACCGGCAACATCTGCCGCTCCCCGGTGGCCGAGTACCTGCTGCGCGACGGCCTCGACCGGAACTCCGGCGTCACCGTGACCAGCGCCGGAACGTCCGGCATGACCGGCTACCCGATGGACCCGCGCTCCCTGGAGTACCTCGCCGGGCGCGGCGTGGACGGTTCCGGCTTCACCGCCCGGCGCGTCGACCGGCACGTGCTGAAGGACGCCGACCTGGTCGTCGGCCTGGAGAAGTCCCACGTGGACCACTGCCTGCGCCTCGCCCCGGCGATGCTCAAGCGCACCTTCCGGCTGCACCAGCTCGCCGAGTGGCACCGCGGCGGCGAGCTGACGTCCCTGACCCAGCTCCCCCACCAGCGCAACCGGCTGCCGCGGGTGACCCACGACCACACCGACCCGGTGGGTTTCTCCTCCACCGGGGACTACGACCGTCTGCTCGACGACGTCGCCGCCGACGTCAGCGCCGTCGTCGACCTCCTCTCCCACTAGAACACCCCACCGACACCCCACCACCCTCTCCCCCGCTAGGAGCCCCCATGCCGCCCCTCACACGGCTCACCTGGATCGACACGGTCAAGGGCATCGCCGTGATCCTCGTCGTCCTCTACCACGCGGTCGCCCTCGCCGAACCGAAGTCCTGGTCCGGCGACCAGCTCTCCATGTTCACCTCCGCGCTGCTGACCGTGCGCATGCCCCTGTTCTTCGCGATGTCCGGGTTCTTCTTCCTGCGCCGGGTGGACCGGCCGTGGGCCTGGCAGCTGCGCAACCGCATCGGCCCGTTCCTGTGGCTGTTCGTCGTGTGGACGGCGGTGTGGCTGCTGGTCTTCCAGTTCCTGCCCGTCGAGCGCAACGGCGGCACGGACGTCCGCCAGTTCGTCCTGCTGTTCGTGGACCCCTCGATCGGCCCGTGGTACATCTACGCCCTGGCGATCTACTTCGTGGTGGTCAAGCTGATGCGTCCGCTGCCGGTGTGGCTGCAGTTCGTGATCGGCGCGGCGGTGTCCCTGCCGGTGGCCTGCGGTTTCCTCACGGTCGACTCGTGGGTGTGGACCTCGCTGCTCACCCACTTCATCACCTTCCAGATCGGTGCACTCGGCAACCGGGCGTTGACGTCCATGGCCGGCCGGGCGAACGTGTGGTGGCTGCTGGGACTCGGCGCGGCGTGGGGCGCCGGCACCGCGGCCCTGTTCTTCGTGGGCCTGGGGCTGGACAACCTGGCGCGTATCCCGGTGACCCTGCTGGGTATGGCGATGGGCGTGACCGCGGCGGTGCTGATCGACCGGCACGCCTCGGGCCTGCGCCTGGCGTGGGTCGGCAAGAACACCCTGCCGATCTACCTGCTGCACATCCCGCTGCTGGGCGTGTTCTACAGCGTCGACCTCGACCTGCCCTCCACCACACCGGTGGCCGTGGGTGTGCCACTGCTCGGCACCGCACTGACCGTGGTGGTCGCACTGCTGATCTGGCGGGTGATCCGCGGGATCCCCGGTGTCTTCATCGTCCCGTGGACCGGCGAGGGCGCGAACACGCGCACCGCGCGTAAGTCCCCGACTGCGCAGACCGGGCAGGACGCCCCGGCATCCGACGCTGCGTCCGACGCTGCGTCCGACGCGGCGTCCGACGCGGCGCCGGCGCCGCAGCGTCCTGACCGGGAGGGCAGCGGGCAGCTGCCGGTGGGGAACTCCTGAATGCCCCGCCCACGTCCCCGCACACATCTGCGCCCCCGCACCACGGGGGCCCACGCGCGTGCGGTGGGCGTCCTGCTGCTGGCGTTCCTGCTGTGCCTGTGGGGGTTCTTCGCCCTGACGAAGATCTACCTGCCGCGCCTCGACCCGCTGCCGGCGGACGTCGACGTGCTCATGCAGGTCGGCGGCGCCGCACCGTCCGATGCGCTCGCCGCCCGGCAACTCGCCCAGGAGCAGGGCATCTCCGACCTGGTGATCTCCGACCCCACCGGCGTGCAACGCTTCCACGACGCCTGGTGCGCCCCGCTGGAGGGCGTGCGCGTGCACTGCTTCGCCCCCGAGCCCTCCACCACCCGCGGGGAGGCCCGGGAGTTCGCCGACCTTGCCGAGGACAACGGCTGGGAGTCCGCCATGGTGCTGTCCACCGGGCGTGAACACGTCGAACGCGTCCGCCTGTACTTCGAACGGTGCTGGGACGGTGACCTCTCCGTGAACCGTCCCGAGAGCCCGCGCTCCGTGGTCAACCACCTCAAGCAGGCCGTCTACCAGACCGCCGGCTGGGGCCGCGCGATGAAGACCCTCGACTGCTGAAGGCCTCCCCCCACACACCCCGCACCCCCTCACACACCCCAAGGATCCACATGTCAGCCCGTACTCTCTCCTCGCCGTCTTCACCACCCTCCCGCGTCACCTGGATAGACACCGTCAAGGGTGCGGCGATCCTCCTCGTCGTTCTCATGCACGTCGCCACCGCCGCCGTCGACCAGTCCTGGTACGACCCGCGCGTGCTGGACGCCATGTCCCCGCTGCGCACCGTACGCATGCCCCTGTTCTTCGCCATGGCCGGCTACTTCTTCCTGCGCCGCGTCGACCGGCCCTGGCCGTGGCAGGTGCAGAACCGCCTCGGGCCGTTCCTGTGGCTGTTCCTGCTGTGGAGCGCCCTGTGGGCCCTGAGCGCCCAGGTGTTCCCCTGGAACGACAGCTACGACACCCTCCTGCGCATCCTCGAGGTGCCGATCGACCCCACGTACGGCCCGTGGTTCATCTACGCCCTGGCCATCTACTACGCCGCCGTGAAGCTGATGCGCCCGCTGCCGCTGTGGCTGCAGTTCGGGATCGGCGCCGTGGTGTCCCTGCCGGTCGCGTTCGGGTGGCTGGGCATCGACAACTTCGCCTGGGAGCGCACGCTCACCCACTTCCTGGTCTTCCAGTTCGGCGTCTACGGCCACCGGGTGATCGCCGCGGTCGCCGGACGTGCCAGCGTACTGCTGCTCGTCGCCGTGGGCGGGGTGTGGGCCGCGGGCATCGCCGGGGTCACCGTGACCGGTATCGGCCTGACGTCGGTGTGCTGGCTGCCGCTGACCGTGCTGGGCATGGCCACCGGCATCATCGCCGCCACCCTCATCGCCCGGTACCTGCCGTGGCTGCACCTGGACTGGTTCGGACGCAACACCCTGCCGGTGTACCTGCTGCACCTGCCCGTCATCGGCGTGCTGCTCACCGCGGACCCGCAGCTGACCTCCACCCCGCTGACCGCCGCGGGCGGCACCGTGGTGCTCACCGTGCTCACCGTGGCCGGCACCCTGCTGGTCTGGCGGGTGCTGCGCCCGGTGCCGGGACTGTTCATCGCCCCGTGGCCCGGCGAGGGAGCGAACACGCGTCCAGCGAAGGCCACAGGGGCCTCAGGGAAGTCAGGGGCCCCGGCGTCCCGGCATCCTGCAGACGACGCCCCGGTTACCGGCTCATTTCCCCGAACTTGAAGGATCATGTCAGGAAAATGAGCTAAGCATATACTTGGAGAAGTTCCACCCCCGGAAGAACTTTCCCGTCGGCCCCGTAACGATTGCTCCGGAAAAACGATAGTACGTCTGTACTGGAAGAATGCTGTCAATTTCCTTGGGGGGATCGTTGACGGTGGCCATGTGGCCACCCCCAGAGCCCGTTTCCTGCCGTTGCAGATGACCAACTGGCCTGCCTATCTTCTTGGCACGCCAGCGACGAGCGGCCGGGCCCCCCGGTTCTCTCCTCGAACGCAGGTGGACGGGCATGTCCGACAACGGTGTCTCTCAGCGTCTCTAGCCGTGGACGTCCCCGCCCCACCTCACCCCGGCCGCCGCCGCTGGCTCCTCAACTCAACAGCCGTCCACGCCCTCCCCGGGCACCGCACCCCTCAACGCCCACGCCGCACCGCTCTCTCCTCTCCTCTCCAGGTGCCGCGCGTGGAAACCGCCCGGGACCTCTCCTATAAATGGTCGTCGACGGCACATGAGAACGAGAACGATCGGGCCCGCCCCCGGAATTCCCTTCCGGTGGCGGGCCCGACCGTGTGCGGGGACGGCTGCTGGATACAGGGGCGAAGATCGAGCGTGGGATGGCTGAACCCGGGGATTCAAACACCCCACGCTCGATCTTGGCCCCTCACCGCGCCACCCACCACGGCGCTGGAGCCACCACGTCCGGGGACTTGACCGCCCATCCCCTCCCCAGGGCAGAAAAAAGGGGCCCGCGGGTGGCTGAATGCCACGCGCAGGCCCCGGAAAAAGAGCGGAAAATCAGGTCACAGACCGCCGAGCAGCAGGTGAAGAAGATCGCCGACGATACCGACAAGACCAGAAACAAGACCCATGATAGTTCTCCTTATGAGGGGTTGCCCCCGGCATTCCCGAGGACTGCCTACAAATCTAGAACTACCATGTAACCGGTCAGTTTCCTGCGCGCTACGGTCCGGTTAGAACTCAGTCCGAGCAGGTCACGATCGGTGCCGGGTCGTAGACCGTGGTCGTGGTGTCCCGCGAGACCACCGCGCCGCCCAGGTCACGCACGGTCCGGGTGTCGGTCACCGTGAAACCACGCGCGCCCGAGGACGGCGAGCAGTTGTCGCCGGAGAGCTCGATGCGCTCCGGGTCGGTGAAGTTCGTGCGCTCACCGGTGTCGGAGGAGACGTCGACCTCCTTCACCCCGCGGATGTCCACGGTCAGTGAACTGGAGTCCGCACTGGCCTCGATGAGCACCGGGGTGTCGAAGGTGTTCTTGAACTGCAGGTCGATCGCGCCCTCGAAGACCGTCGCCTCGCGTCCGGCCGGGTAGCGGCTGATGTAGTAGGAGTGCGGCGTGTGCGCCACGTCCTCCATCCCGGCGAAGTAGGAGGCGTTGTAGAGGGTGGTGGCGAACTGGCTGATGCCGCCGCCGACGGCGGTGTCGGCGTGACCGTCCTGGATGATGCCGGCGTCCACGTAGCCCTGGGCCTCGCCACGCGGGCCGGTGTAGCCGTTGAGGCTGAAGGTCTCCCCGGGCAGCACCACGGCCCCGTCGACCTGCTCGGCGACACGTCGGATGTTCACCCCGGAATCGTCGGCGAAGCCGCCGGAGGTGAAGGTGCCGACCACGTCGTCGAAGCTGGCACGCTGCGCCATCTCGGTGGTGTAGGTGGCCTTCTCGTCCTCGTAGGTGACCTCGTGACGGCGCTCGTCGGTGTCGAGCAGCTTGTCCTCGACGGGGTCGAGGGTCTTCTCCCAGTCGATGGTCACCCCGTCCTGCGAGGGGGTGACCTGCACGTCGCGCCCGTTGATGTTGAAGCCGGCGTCGCGGTACTCCACCTCGGTGGAGCCGAGCTGGGCGTCGAGGATCTCCTCGGCGGCGTCGCGGTTCCAGTCCACGCGGAAGTCGCCGTCCTCGGGCACGAAGGTGACGATGCGCCCCATGTCCCCCGGACGCAGCACACCGTCGGTGTCGTCACGTCCGGCGAAGACCACGTCACCGTTGGTGACCTTGTCGACGACCTCGGTGACGGCCTCGTCGGCGGCGTCGCGCCGGACGTCGGCCTGGGTGACGTCGGCGTCGACGCTGACCTCGCGCTGGTCGTTGAGCCAGTGGTCGCGGACCTGTTCGCGCAGCTCACCGGAGTCGACGGCCTGGCCGGGCACGTCGTCGGTGATGTCGGCGGCGCCACGGTCGTCGATGGCCAGCGCGGCGTTCTCCGGGTCGCGGGTGAGGTCCTGCTCCACGCGCGTGAGGGTGTTGTCGAGCAGCTCGTCGTTGTAGGCGCTCACGGTGCCGACCTCACGCTGCTCGAAGAAGCTCATCACCCGGGTTACCGGGTTCAGCGGCTGCTGGCCGGCCTGGTCGATCGTGGCCGCCCAGTCCACCGACAGTCCCGACTTCGCGGGGTCGATGCTGGTGGACATCTCGCCGGCGGTGACCTCCACCGGGGCGCGGACGCCCTCGGCGAGCTGGTTCCTCAGCCGGGCCTCGGCCTGGTCCTTGGACATCGAGCCCACATCGACCCCGCCGACGGTCACACCGCGGGGCACGTTGCCCTCGGTCATGATCAGGTCGGTGGCGTAGAGGATCCCACCGATGCCGACGATGCCGGCGACGGTCCACACCGGCCACAGCCGACGCTTGCGCCGGTGCGTCGTGGCCTCGGGGGTGTTGTCGTTCGGGTTGCTACTGCTCACGCCCTTCACAATAACCGGAGATTATCCTGAGGCGGAACCTGAGGCGGCAAAAACCTCACCCCGGACCTCACACAGAGCACAGCCGTTCGGCGGCCTCCTCCAGCCGCGCCCGGTCGAGGTCGCCGGACTCCACGGCGGCGACGAGGCCGTCGACGGTCGCCGGGACGTCCGCCGCGGTGGACGTCAGCGGTGCGTCCGCCCCGGCGTTCAGCGCCGCGACCACGGCCTCCGGGCCGGAGTGCAGGTCGGTGATGGCCTGCATGCCGGTGAGGTCGTCGGTGAAGACGACGCCATCGAAACCGGGGCTGGAACCGGGGCCGGAACCGTCCAGCCCGTCGCGCATCGCCGTGTACGCCGCCGGGTTCAGCGAGGACGGCGTGTCCGCGCCGAGGACGTCGCCGGCGTCCAGCCCGGGGGTCTGCATGTGCCCGACCATCACGGCCACTCCGGGGATCTGCCACAGCTCGGCGAAAGGTGCGAGGTCGGCGCCCATCTCCTCGATGGGCGGGGTGGTGACGGTGCCCTCGTGGGAGTCGCCGGTGGCGTGGCCGTGACCGGGGAAGTGCTTGATCACCGGGGTCACGTCGGCGTCGAGCAGGCCGTCGACGGCGGCGCGCCCGTAGTCGGTGACGACCTGCGGGTCGTCGGAGAACGCCCGGTCACCGATGGCGTTGTCGCTGATCGACTCCCCGCCGGCGAGGTCCACCACCGGGGCGAAGTCCATGGTGATGCCCAGGTCGTGCATCTTGCGCCCGTGCTCGGCGAAGACCCCACGGACCTCCTCCGGGCTCAGGGTGTCCGCCAGTTCGCGGGCGGCCGGCAGCTCGCCGATGATCTCGCCGAGGCGTTGGACCTGGCCGCCCTCCTCGTCGACGGAGACGGTCAGCTCCCCGCCGGCGGCCGCGGCACGCTCCTTGAGTGCGGTGACGCTGCGCTCCGGGTCGCCCTGCCCGTCGAGCATGGACAGGTCGGTGGACGAGCCGATGAACATGTGGCGCACCCCGGCGTCGACGGCCGCCGCGGCGTCGTCGAAGCCGACGACACCGACGGCGAGGGTGGACGCCGCCAGCTGCGCCACGTCCTGTTCACCGTCCACGCAGGACGTCCCGGCGTCCGTACCGTCCTGCGCGTCCGGTTCCTCCGCGCCGGACGTGCCGGACGCCGCGGCGGAGGTGGGCGCCGCCGCGGTGGTCCCGGCACTGTCGGCGTCCTGCGAGGAGCACGCCGCGGTGCCGAGCGCGAGCGCGCCGGTGGCGGCGAGGGCGAGGACGGTGACTGGGGTGCGTCGGACAGCGCTCACGGGTGGGCCTCAGGCTCTCTGGATCGTCGTGGGATCGTCGGGGCGGGGGCACGGCGAAGTGTTTGCCAGGGAATTTACGGTTTCTTCACCACCGTGCCGCCATATCGCACCCCGACCGTACTACGCTCGGGGCCATGGCTAGCGAATCCAGCACAGAGACAGTCGGCACGCTCGGGTCGTTCGAGGGCGACACCGTACTCATCGCCTTCGACGGCTCCGACGAGGCCCGCGGGGCGATCGAGTACGCCGGGCGGTTCCTGTCGACCCGCAACATCTACATCCTCACCGTCTGGGAGCCGATCCACCGTCAGGCGGCCCGCACCGCCGGCATGAGCGGCATGATGCAGCACGACTGGTCCTCGGTCACCGACGACACCGAGGACCCCGCCTACTCCGACGCGGTGGCGATCTGCCGCGAGGGCGTCTCCCTCGCCGAGGCGCAGGGCTTCACCACCGAGCCCTTCCTGGTGGAGTCGGCGACGGCGATCTGGAGTGCGATCGTGGACGCCGCCCGTGAGCTCGACGTGAGCATCATCGTGGCCGGTTCCCGCGCGCTGAGCGGGTGGCGTTCGCTGCTGCAGTCCAGCGTGTCCGACAGCCTGGTCAAGCACGCCGGGCGCCCGGTGCTCATCGTCCCGCCCGTCGAGGACGAGGACGAGGACGGCACCGACACGGCGGACTCCGTCGACACGGCCTCCGACGCGGGTTCGGGCGACGCGCCGACCAGGTAGTATCATCTGGTGAATATCGCCGCCGCCCCACACGCCTCCGACCCACTGACGGGATAACCCATGCCGACCGAGACCGACTCCCAGCCCCGCCGCACGCTCGGCCCCGCCGTCGCCTCCGCCGTCGTCGGCGTCGTGCTCGGTGGTGCCGCGGCCCTGTTCGCCGGCAGCATCGCGGACTCCTCCGACCTGCCGTCGAACCAGATCGCGGTGGACGACGCGGTGATGGGCTCCATCCAGTACGGCGAGCGCCGCTAGCGGCCGCCGAACGATACAGACGATACCGACAGGTGTGACGCTCTCCCGCCGCGGCTGGGGCCTCGCCGGCCTCCTCTGGCTGGTGGTGGCCCTGCTCCAGGGACCGGGGCTGACCGTCGCCGACACCAAGCACGACCTCACGGCCGACCCGTGGGGTTTCCTCTCGCAGGCGCTGTCGCCGTGGACGGATGTCTTCCCGCTGGGCCAGCTGCAGAACCAGGCCTACGGCTACCTCTTCCCCCAGGGCCTGTTCTTCGCCCTGCTGGACCCCCTGCCCGACTGGGTGACGCAACGGCTGTGGTGGGCACTGCTGCTGTTCCTCGCCTTCGCCGGGGCACTCAAACTCCTGGAGGCCACGGCCACCGGGTCGCGCCTGTCACGCCTGGTGGCGGCGGTGCTCTTCGCGTTGAGCCCGCGCATCCTGACCACGCTGGGGGCGATCTCCTCGGAGGCGTGGACGGTGGCGCTGGTGCCGTGGATCATGCTGCCGGTGGTGCGGATCCTGGTGGCGGGCCCACGTCCGACGAGCCGGCGGGTCGCCGCCGCGGCGCTCGGCTCGGCCGTGGCGGTGCTGTGTCTGGGGGCGGTCAACGCGGTGGCCACGCTGGCCGCGGTGGTGCCGGCGGTGCTGTGGTGGCTGGCGCAGGGGGTGTTCGCCGGTGGCGCGGGGGCCGCGGTGCGCCGCCGGACGGCCTGGCGTTTCGCCGCCTGGTGGATTCCCGGCGGTGTCCTGGCCTGCTTCTGGTGGGTCGGCCCGCTGCTGATCCTGGGCCGCTACTCCCCGCCGTTCACCGACTACATCGAGGCCGCGGGACTGACCACGCACTGGTTCAACCTGGGTGAGGTGCTGCGCGGCACCACGAGCTGGACGGCGTTCCTGTCGACCGAGCGTGAGGCGGGTTTCGCGCTGGCCACCGAGGCGGTCTTCGTCGCGGCGACGCTGGCCGTGGCGCTGCTGGGGCTGGCAGGTCTGGCGCGCGGCGGCTTCGCACGCGGTGCCACCCGTACGCGTCCGATGCCCTTCGCCGGCACGTGGCTGCTGATGCTGGGCGCCGGCGTGCTGGTGTTCGGCGTGGCAGCCTCCCCGTTCTCCCCGGTCGCCGGCCCCGTCCAGAGTTTCCTGGACGGTGCGGGTGCGCCGCTGCGCAACCTGCACAAGTTCGACGCCCTGGTGCACCTGCCGTTGATCGCGGGGTTCGCCCACCTGCTCGGCGGGCTGGACGTCCCGCGTGAGCGTGCGGCGTGGCTGCGTCCGGAGCACAACCGGCCGGTGGTGGCGTGCACGACGGTGGCGCTGGTGGTGGCGGTGGCGTGCGCGCCGGCGTGGACCGGACGCCTGGTGCCGGAGGACGGTTTCCGGCAGGTCCCGGGGTACTGGCAGCAGGCCGCGGACTGGCTCAACGACCCGGCCAACGGTGCGGCGGACTCGCGCACGATGATCCTCCCGGAGGCCCGCACCGCCCGTCAGACGTGGGGCAACACCCGCGACGAGCCGGCGCAGGCGCTGCTGGACGTCCCCTGGGTGGTGCGCGACGCGGTGCCGTTGGTGCCGCCGGAGGCGATCCGTGGGTTGGACGGCCTGCAGCGCGAGGTCGTCGCCGAGGGTGCGTCCGGGGCGAACCCGGCGCTGGCGGACGCGATGGCGCAGCAGGGTGTGGGCTTCGTGCTGGTGCGCACCGACCTGGCGCGTACCGCGGACACCCCCGGTGCCCGGGCCGTCCTGCGCACGCTCACCGACTCCGCGGCGTCCGACGGTTTCAGCGAGGTCGCCGACTTCGGCGACGGAGGCGGCGGCGACGGAGGCGGCGGTGACGGCGACATCAGGATCTTCCGGGTGGACGGTACAGGCGGCACAGACGCCGCTGCGTCCGGCCCGCGTGTGGTCGACGCCGGGGACCTGGAGGTCACCGCCGGTGGGCCGGAGGTGCTGCCGCGCCTGGCGGCGGCCGACGCCGCGGCCGGACGTTCCCCGCGCGACCGGATCCTGCGCCAGGATCTGCCGGACGGTTCGGCGGACGACGAGTCGGCCGTGGACACGGTGACCGACACCCCGGCCCTGCGCGAGCACAACTACGGCAACGTCGTCGGCGCGGAGTCCGACATCCGCTCCGTCGACGACGCGCGCGACACCCGCAACCCCGCCCGCGACTACCCCACCGGCCTCGACGACTCCGAGCTCACGCAGGTCCGCGAGAGCAACGGGAGGATCACGGCGAGCTCCTCGGCGTCCGACCCGACGTCGCTCGGCGGGGCGCAGGCGTACTCCGGGCCGTCCGCCGCGGTCGACGGGGTCACCGAGACCGCGTGGCGTCCGGGCACCGGCTCGCCGATCAACCAGACGCTGACCCTCGACCTGGCCCGCCCGGTGTCGCAGATGTCGTTGGAGGCCCGCGCCGCCGGAAGCCCGGTGCGGGTGCAGGCCACCACGTACCTCGACGGGGACACCGTGGCCTCGACGACGATGCTCATCCCCGGCTACCGCGAGGCCGACGACTCCGACCGTCCGCTGGTGCTGCCCAGCGGGGAAGCCGACCGGGTGGAGCTGCGCATCGTCGGCTCGTGGGGCGATCCGGGGCTCGGGGAGATCACCCTGACCGAGATGGCCAGCGGGCAGGACGTGACGCCACGCCGCGACATCGTCGTCCCCGCCGGCGCTGCCGGTATTGATGGTGCTGGTGTTCCCGACCGGTGGGTGCTGGGCCAGGAGATCTACGAGTTCGAGCTGCGCCGCACCGTCACCGTGCCGGACGCCGGTGCGCCGGTGACCGTGCAGGTGGACTCCGACCGCTGCGCCGCCGGCGAGGACACCGTGAGCAGCATCGACGGGGTCCCGGTCGCCTGCGGGGACACCGTGCAGCTCGACGCCGGCGAGCACGAGGTCCGCAGCCGGGACCGGTGGATCGCCCTGAATAGGCAGGACGGGGCCACGACGCAGGACGCTGCGGCGTCCGGAGACAGTACAGCGTCCGGCGACCGGGTCGTGGTGACGTCCACCGCCGTCAACGACGGCCGCACCGCCGAGCTCGACGGCACTGCGCTGGACTCGGTGAAGGTGAACGGCTGGCAGCAGGGTTGGGTGGTGCCCGCCGGGCTGGCCGACGACATGAGCGATGAGGAGATCACCGCCGCTCTCGACGTGCACTTCACCGCCACCGACACCTACCAGCGCTGGTTGGGTGCCGGCCTGCTCGGGGCGCTGGTGCTGCTGCTGGGGTGGGTGGCCGCACTGTGGACGGCACGGCGGCACGGCTCCCGGGCCGGCGTCAACGGCAGCCCTGCGGCGAGCACCACGGGCGATGTCTCCATCGACGCCCCGACGGGTCGTCCGCATCCTCTGGCCCGTGGCCTTCTGGTCGGAGCCGGTGTGCTGGCGCTCTCCGCCGTACTCGGCGGTGTGGCGGGCGTGGGCGCGGCCGTGGCGACCATGGCCGTCAGTCTGGCGGGTCCTGCCCTGGTCAACCGCCTGCCAGCGTCGGGAGTGTGGCCCACTGTGCGCCGAGTCGTGCACTGGGTAAGCCGTCCGACGGCGCTGGCGATGGTGTTGGGCGGGATTGCCACGGCCCTGATGGTCCGCTCCCCGTGGGGCGGCGGTGACTACGCCGGCTACTCCTGGACGGTGCAGCTGCTGTTCCTCGCCTGCCTCACCGCCACCGCCTGCGGGCAGATCCCCGTCAAGCAGCCTCACCATCGGGGCGCGCCACCTACGTGATGGCTACTTGATAGCTACTTGATAGGTCGGATGACAAGTAGCCTCCCACCGTGACCTGCGACGACAGTTCTACTTGATAGCTACTTGATAGATCTATCAAGTAGGATCCGGAAGCGCCTACGCAGTGACGCCGCCCATCTGGAACTGCAGCGCGCTCCCACGAGCCTCTGTATCCCGACAAAGGATCAAGCCAGAACAGTCACCACCCCGCTGGTCCCGACGGCGCCACTCTCTGACCCGCCATGTCGACACCACCATGGTGTCGCCGGGGAGTGAAAAGCGACTTGTCCCAACTCCGCCAAGTACACCAGCGCAGATACCCGAGTTCATGACTCAGGCAACGACGGTTGAGCATCTCCTGCGCGGCACCCGCCATTGCCACCGTGAGCCGGCCGGTGACCCCTACCGCGCCGTTCACGCCCAAGACAGAGATCAGATCGATATAGAACTGTGATGATATTCTCCTGGCTTTTATCCCGTAGCGTTCGATACGATAACTTCAAGACTTTCACGAGGAACACTCCCGTCGAAGTCAGCCGCAGGATCTCCGCGGCGGCGGTGAGCATCACCGCAACCGCTGCCCCTCGACCTAGCAGCAATGACCCCGACCATCCCGTGACAAACGCAAGTCAACCGCGGACCGATGGATATTCCGCTCGGCAATCAGATCGCAGAATTTCCGATCCCTTAAAGAACGGGCACAATGAGTTCACTACTACTCGCACTGTTGGGTACGCTGATAACACTGTCCCCAGTGATAGTGCTCATCATCTGGAGCAGAAAGAAGAGGTCTCGACGTGATAACCCAGGCGATGTACCGAAGATGAATTTCTTCGACGACTGGGTTGGTGGACCTACTCCGCCAAGGCACTTCGAGGTAGGCCAGCCTTTTCCGGAGAAAATCGAAGAGACCCGGGAACGAGAATGATAAGATCAGCTAGACCGTCACACGACGAGACCAGGTTCCACTGGCCGGCGCAGCTTACTTAAACTGAATGTACAGTGCCCCTATTTTCGCCCCTGTTTTCGTCAATCCCCAAGCCAACCGACGGCTGGACGTGACAGGCAACATTATATTCGCTAACTAGAGAGTGTCAGATACAGCCAACGAACCGAAGCATGCTGGCGACACTGCCGCTGCCCCTCACTGAAGAAAATAAGGCAGGAATGACGAGGACCCGGACGGGCGCGACCCTTGGGTCACTTACGGTACCTACGGCGCCAGTCATGGTTCCCCTGGGGCCACAGCTCGGGGACGCCTTCGCAATGAGGCGACGACATGAATGCCCGAGCAGCTAGAGACCCCGCCCAATACCGTTTCAACTAGAAGAAATATAGGTGGAATACCAATGGAAGACCTGAAGATATGGGGGATATTCACTGTCACAGTGTATGCGATTGGAATTTTAGTCGTACTATTGATAGTCGAGAAAGCTTCGAACTGTCCGATAAGTCGACAGATTGCGGAGGCTACATTCTTCAACTTCTCGATCGCCCTCTTCATTCCTACTTTCTTCTGCATATTTACAGAAACGTCACTTCTGGCATATTTCGGTCTCAGCCTGGGTATGTTTCTGCTATTCACCCTAGCTCGTTACCACGTAAGCTTGACGGCAATTCCGCCATCGCCAAAGTATTTATGGAATGCAGAGATATTGCTTTAGAAATACATTTCCGGTAAAGTGTCTCGGTAACTCCCGAAGAATCAGTATCGCCGACCTACATATTTCGATATCCTTAAAATTTCAACCATCCACACAGGCGCATGGTTGGTTGACGCCGGAATTGAAAGAATCGGAAGTGCGACTCTCCGACAAGCATCGAGAGCTCCTCGTCGATAGTAAAATACAATCCGCCCACGCGCAGTTCCCGGAAGTACCGCATACCAACGAAAGATAGGCCGCAAACGCGGCGCCCGTCGGCGACCTAGTCGGTCACCCCGTCGGTCACCTGGTGGCCCGCCCCTGCCACCACCGGTTCACCGCCCGGCGCGCGGGGTCCTCCACCAGTGCGTAACTCAGCGCCGCCACGGGAATGGTGAGCACCACCGTCGCCACGAGCACCAGCAGCATCTCCCCCTGGAACAGTCCGATCCCCAGCAGCGGGAACACCAGCGACAACATCGCCATGTGCCACAGGAATATCGAGTACGACCACCGGCCCAACGCCTGCATCGCCGCCGAGTCCAGCACCCGCGACGCAGGCGCCACCGCCCACGGCACGATCAGGCACGCGGCGAAGACCAGGCCGTAGAAGTTGCGGCGGGCGAACTCCCCGTCCCCCGCCGTCACCAGGCCCTCCGGACCGTCCAGCGCGGCCACGAGCACCGCGAGCACCGCGAGCAGCAACCACAGCCACCGTCGCCGCGCCCAGCGGCGCACGGCGTCCACCGTCCTCACGTGGCACCCGCCCGCAGCGTCCTGCAGCCACCCCTCCAGCTCCGCGGCGAGCAGTCCCACCCCGAACCAGGACAGGAACGCCCACGGCATGATGTGCGCGTTGACTGCCGCGTCGTGCCACGCGACGAACGGCCAGACGTAGCTAAGGCAGCCCACCGCCACGATCGCCGCCACCCGCACCCGCCGGGTGCGGCGTCCCACCGCCAGCGCGAGGACCGGCATCAGCAGGTAGAAGAACATCTCCACGCACAACGACCACAGGTGCGTGAGCCCGCCGACCAGGCCGTCCGGCACGTAGTTCTGCAGCAACAGCAGGTTCGCCACCGTCGCCACCGGGCCCGGCGCCCCGCCCTCCGAGGCGACCGGGAACAGCAGCAGGACGACGACCACCGTCACCCAGTACGCCGGCAGGATCCGCCCCAGACGTTTCACGTAGTACGCCCCCCACCTGGTCTCCGCGGCGTGGCGGCGCCACAGCAGGAACCCCGACAGGGCGAAGAACACCGGGACGAAGAAGTCCAGGCGCGCCATCATGCGGTTGACCAGCCCGCCGGTGTCGTTGCCCGTCTGGAAGGCCACATGGGCGACGATGATCCCCAACGCGGCGACCGCGCGCATCCCCTCCAGGGCGGGGAGGAAGGATTTCCGGGACCGGATCGACTGGCTCATCGCCGATCAGGTTACCGTGGACAGGACGGCCCGCGCGCCCGTCCCGTCGGTGAACCCCCGTCACCGGCGCCGGATTCCTGGCGTGTCCCTCCACGACGCCGTAGTTTCAGGAGGTAAAGTAGCTGTGGATTCCCCGCTCGTTGACGTACACCAGGACAGGAACCAGACCCCCATGAAGAAGGTCTTCTCCCACCTCGCCATCATCCTCGGCGCCGCTCTGCTGGTCATCGCGCTGGCACAGCCGCTCTACGTCCTGCCGAAGGGCAAGGTCATCCCGAAGGACATCGAGTCGGCGACGGTCACGAAGGTCGCCCCGGGGATCCTGACCGACGCCGCCGCGCTCGCCGCCGACGAACCGGTGGCCGGCAAGGAGTCGCTGCCGGAGTGCCGGGGCGAGAACAAGGTCGTGAGCTGCTTCATCTGGCCGGAGACGGACATCCAGTCCCAGCGTTTCGTGCGCGCCCAGGATCCCACCGACGACAAGGAGGTCACCCTCGAGGCCGGTGGCACCGTGTACCAGGCGGACCTGCCGGAGCCGGACAACCTGCTGTCCGCCGAGATCGACCGCGTGACCCTGGACCGCGAGAGCGCCTACCCGGTCGACGAGCCCACCTCGTCGCTGAACATCACCGCGCCCGGGGTGGACGGCGGCAACGTCAACGAGGACGTCCCCCAGTTCACCCGCACCGGACTGCAGTTCCAGTTCCCCTTCAACACCGAGAAGAAGGCCTACCCCTACTTCGACCACCGGCTGATGGAGACCAACGACATCGACTTCGTCGACCAGGAGAAGATGGACGGCGAGACGGTCTACCGTTTCGAGCAGCAGATCGGCCCGTCGGAGATGTACCCGAACGTGGAGGCGATGCTCAAGGGCGACGGAGAGCTCAGCGCCGCGGACCAGCAGTCCCTCGGATCGCTGAAGCTGTCCTTCCCCGCCGCGAAGTGGGGCCTGACCCCCGACGAGGTCGACGGGTGGGACCCCGAGGACACCGAGAACACCGAGGGTTCAGAGGACGCTGCGGCGTCCAATGACGACGACGAGGACGCTGCTGAAGGCGAGGACGCCGACCTCGGCCCGGAGGTCGAGATGAGCCGCTACTACACCGTGGACCGCACCCTGCGCGTGCAGCCGGACACCGGTGTGATCGTGCACGGTGCCGAGGAGGTGTGGATGTACTACGCCCGCGACGACGCCGAGGCCGAGGAGATGGCCCAGCCGGAGAACCGCGAGCGTGAGCTGGCGAACCCGACCCGTACCGCCATGTACTACCCCGGCGAGTTCAACGACGAGACCCACGAGAACCAGATGAACCGCGCGAAGGACGGCCTGCGCTCGATGGACCTCATCGGCACCTACATCCCGTGGGGTGCGGGCATCATCGGCGTGATCCTGCTCGTCGTCGGGATCATCCTCGCCCGTTCGTCGGGCCGCCACCGCGGCTGACATTCCCGCCCCGGCACCACCGGGGCGACCGGGGTCGATAGGGGTCACCGGGCCCGGCCCCTAGAATCAGGACGATGACCACCCCGGCACCCACCCAGCCACCGCGTCCGGCGTCGCGCCGCGCACGGTGGCTGCTGCCGTTGTGGTGCGCGGTGCTGACGTGCGCGGTCCTCTGGCCCTTCCTGCTGACCCAGCTCAACCAGCTCGGTGCAGACGCCGCCGGCGCACCGTCGCTGGTGCTGCGCGACATGGTCGTACCCCACACCATGGTGCTGAACGACCTCGCCACCGGACGCGACGGCCTGCCGCGCGCCGTCCCCCAGGACACCGTCCTGGCCTGGTTGTCGCCGCTGATCCCCCCGCCGGTGACGGTCAGCGTGCTGATGCTCGCCGCCGGCTGGGTCGGTGCGCTGGGCGCCGCCGCCCTCGCCCGGCACGTCGGGGGCACCCGTGCGGCCGTGGCGATCGCCCCGGCGATGACCCTGTGGAGCCCCTTCGTCGCCGAGCGGCTGCTGCAGGGGCACTGGTCGGTGGTGGCCGCCGGTATGCTGCTGCCCACGGTCGCCCTCACCGCGATGCGTGGCACGCGTGGCTCACTGCCCGCCCTCGTGCTCCTCATGGCCGTGTGCGCACTCACCCCGACGGGGCTGGTGCTCGCGGCGGTGACGGCGCTGGTGGCGTCCGGCGGCCTGCGCCGCATGGCGGTGGTCGCCGGCACTGCGGTGGTGCTCGCCCTGCCGTGGGTCGTCCCCACCCTGCTCAACGCCGGGGCCTCGGCGGCACGGTCGGACGCCGCGGGTGCGGCGCTGTTCGCCGCGCGCGCCGAACCCGGGGTGGGGACGCTCGGGGCGCTGGCGGGGCTCGGCGGCATCTGGAACGCCGAGGCAGTCCCCGCCTCCCGCGAGGCCCTCGCCCCGCTGAGCACCGGCGCCGGGGTGGTCCTCGCCGTCGCCGCCTGCGTCGTCGCCGGTGTACTGGTCCGACGCCGCACGCTGCGCTGCGTCCCGCTGGTGTGCCTGGCAGGCCTCGCCGTGCTGCTGCCCGCGGTCGCGGCCACTCCCCCGGGCGTGGCGGTGCTCGGCTGGTTCGTCGAGAACCTCCCCGGTGCGGGCCTGGTGCGCGACACCCAGAAGTTCGTGGTCCTCGCCCTGCCCGGGGCGGTGGTGCTGCTGGCCTGCGGGCTGCGCCCGACTCGTCGGGGCACGTGGGCAGGCCTGGGAGTCCTGCTGCTGGTGTGGGCGGGCGTGCCCGCCCTGCCGCGCGACGTCGCCGACGTCGCCCCCGTGCAGCTGGACGCCGCCTACGCCGAGGCGTCCGACGAGGTCGCGCGCTGGCAAGAAGAGAACGGGGGGACGGCGCGGACGATGCTGTGGCCGCCGGGCAGTTACCGCATGGTCGCGGGGCGTCCGGCGTTGGATCCGGCACTGAAGATGGTGCCCGGCGCGCCTGTCGACCCCGGGTACCTGATCGTGGACGGCCAACTCGTCGACGGGGACCCGGACACCGTGGCCACTCTCACCGAGTTGGCGTCCGGCGAGGACCGGCTCGCCGAGCGGGGCGTGGACCTGGTGCTGGTGCAGGACGGCGGGGATTCCGACGCCGCCGACGGGGCGGACGCTGTGCTGGGGCAGCACCGCGAGATCTGGGCGTCCGACGGGTGGCGGCTGTACGAGGTGACGGAGTAGCTACCTCAGCGGACCGCGGGTCACTCCAGCTCGATCTTGCGGTTCCAGGAGTAGTAGGTGCGCCACAGGCAGACCAGCATGAGGATCGCCATCGGCGGGACGAAGCCGAGCGGCATCGCGGAGTCGTAGGGACCGGAGACGCCCGGGGTGGTGTCGATCTCGTCGAGCAGGCTGTAGCTGCCCAGCGTCCAGCCCGACGCGTCGCCGCTGAGGCCCACCGGGATGGCGAAAAGTCCGATCAGGGCCACGACCTGGGCGACCATGCCCAGCAGGAAGAACACCAGCACCGGGCCGCCGGGGCCGAGGGTCTGCAGCCACCGCTCCTTGCCGACCGAGATCGAGAAGTAGTACTGCACCGGTGCGGAGAGCATGGCCAGGTAACCGGCCACGATCACCCCGATGATCAGCCAGGCCGGCACGCCGGAGTCGCCGAGGGCCGTCCAGAACTCGTCCAGCATCTCGCCGAGGCCGGTGATCTGCGGGTCACGAACGGAGAACCCGGTGTAGAGCACGCAGCCGAGCAGGACAGTGACGACCAGACTGACGGTGCTCACCAGCGCCGCCCACAGCAGCTTCACCGTGAGGATCCGGCTGCCCTTCACCGGCAGCGTCTGGGTGAGGTAGCCGGTCGCGCCGTAGCTGGAACGCCAGTAGTCCACGGCCAGCACGATCTGCATCACCGGGGTGAAGACCATGACGAGCATCATGCCGACGGCCGCGGCCAGGGGTCCGAAGAGGGTCCAGTCCAGCCATGTCAGCACCGAGCAGAGCAGCACGCCGAGGGTGGCAAGGCCGGTGGTGACGCCGAGCAGCGAGCGGGTGCGCAGCCACTCGTAACGGAAGAGGGTCGAGGTGGGGGTTGTCGGGGTCGGGGTTGTCGGGGTTACAGTGCTCATCGGTACTCCTCCCGGAAGATGCCGTCCAGGCTGGTGCCGTGGTGTGCGCGCAGGTCGTCGGCACTGCCCTGGAGCAGCACATGTCCGTAGCGCATCATCACCACCGCGTCGAGCATCGGCTCGAGGTCGTGGACGAGGTGTGTGGAGATCAGCAGCAGCGAGTCCGGCGAGAGGTTCGCCATGATGCTCCTGAGGATCGAGTCGCGGGCGGAGGGGTCCACCCCGGAGATCGGTTCGTCGAGCAGGTAGACCGGAACCCGGCGCGACATGGCGATCGCGACCTGCACCTCCTCCCGCATGCCCTTCGAGAGCTGTTTGATGCGCAGTTCCTCGTCGATGCCGAAGTCGGCGATCATCGCGCGGGCCTTGTCGGTGTCGAAGTCGGCGAAGTAGTCCGACCACATCCGCAGGCAGAAGCTGACCCTGTGGGACGGGGAGAGGAAGCCGGCGTCCGGCAGGAAGGAGACCAGCGCCTTCGACTCCGGTCCGGGTGCGTGGCCGGCCACGGCGACGTCCCCGTCGTAGCCGGCGAGCACGCCGGCCAGGGTCTTGAGCAGGGTGGTCTTGCCGCAGCCGTTCTCGCCGAGCAGGCCCACGATCTGCCCCGGGTTCAGGTCCAGGTCCACGCCGGTGAGCGCGACCCGCTTGCCGTAGGTCTTGCCGAGCCCACGGGTTCGGACGAGTGGTTGGTTAATTGTGTCGTTCACGGTCACTCCTCGTGTCCTGTCCACCTCGTGGTGACGAGGTGTGTCGCTTGGTCCCAGTCCAGTCCGAGGCCGCGGACGCGTCGGACGAAGTCGTCGACGGCGCCGTCGGCGAGCGCCTGGCGCTCGTCGTCGATGCGTCCTGCGTCGTCGGTGACGAAACGTCCTGCGGTGCGCTCGGTGCGGCACAGCCCGGTGCGTTCGAGTTCGGCCAGCGAGCGCTGGACGGTGTTGGGGTTGACCCCGAGTTCGGCCGCCAGCTCGCGGACGCCGGGGAGACGTTCCCCCGGGGTCCATGCGCCGGTGACGATGCGCCGCGAGAACTCCTGGAGCAGCTGGTTCCAGATCGGGGACGAGTTGTCGAACTCCACGGCCACCTCCTCACGTGTCCCACAGGCGACACTCCATTGTCCGCCTGTATTAGGTATCTAGTACAGTGACACGGTGAAGCGTTTTTGTCAACGGTCCCCCGTGCCGGAGTTTGGGGCCACGAACTCCGGAAAACGTGCTTTAGCACTCTGTGACCTGCCGCTAAAGTCACTGCCCGACGCACGGCGCACCGCCGGCGTCACCCTGTGTGAAGGGGAGTAGTTCCCGGTCGCCCGCGACCGGAGGTGTGTCGACACACCGGCCGTCCCGCTCGGCCCGGCGCACCACCTGTGCAGCAGCCGTTGACAGGCGAACGAGACCTTCGGCCCAGCCCCGTGCCCGAACCACCGGAACCGCCGAAGAAGAGGTCCCTCCCCCATGACAACCACCCAGCTCCTGCTCATCGCCCTGGGCGTCTCCGCCGACGCCTTCGCCGTATCCGTCGTCCAGGGCACCACCATCCGCGAACACGTGATGCGCCGCATCCTGCTGCTCTCCGTGGTCTTCGGTGTCTTCCAGGCGGTCATGCCGCTGATCGGCTGGGCGGTGGGGTCCTCGGTCGCCGGGTTCGTCGAGAGCATCGACCACTGGATCGCCTTCGCCATGCTCGCCGGCATCGGCACGAAGATGATCGTCGACACCGTCCGCGAGGGACGCGGGGACGGCAGCGGTGGTGGTGAGGGCACCGCGCCCGCCACGTCCTTCACCGTGCGCGCCGTGCTCACCCTCGGCGTCGCGACCAGCATCGACGCCCTCGCCGTGGGCATCGGCTTCGCGCTGGTGCCGATCAACATCCTGGTCGCCGTGGGCCTGATCGGGGCGACGACGTTCCTGGCGTCCCTCGCCGGCGGCTGGCTCGGCCACCACGGCGGACGCCGACTGGGACGTCCGGCGACGTTCATCGGCGGGCTCGTGCTCATCGGGATCGGCGCGTCGATCCTCGTCGAGCACCTCACCGCCTGAGAGGCCGCCTGCCTCACCCCATGTCATCTGACTCATGCCCCAGGTCGAAGAATGGCCATTTTCCGGCCTGGGGCATGACTCAGCTGACGAGTTCCCCGAGCAACTCCTCCCAGCGGGCACCCGTGCGCCCCCAGGAGAACGTCCCGGCGCGGAGCCGCGCATTCTCCCCCAGCTCGGCGAGCAGGGCGGGGTCGTCGAGCAGGTGCCCGAGGGTGTTTATCAGCCCACCTTCCGAGTCCACGAGCACGCCCGTCGCCCGCGGGCCGTCCGCGACCACACTGTCGCGCAGCCCGGCAGACGTGCTGTACCCCAGTGTGGGCACGCCGTGCAGGCCCGCCTCGATGACCGCCAGTCCCCAGCCCTCCTTGCGGCTCGGCAGGATGTGCAGAGCCGCCCGCGCCAGGATCCGGTGCTTGGCCTCCTCGGAGACGTGCCCGTGGAACACCACGTGCCCGGAGACCCCCAGGTCGTCGGCGTGACGCCGCAACTTCTCCGACCACCACCCGTCGCCGATGACGTCCAGGACGGTGTCCGGGTGGGCGGGCAGGACGGCGGCCAGGGCGTCCAACGCATGCTCGAGCTGCTTGTGCGGCACCAGCCGCGACAGGGTGACCAGGTGGATCGGTTCGTCCGGCGCGCGGCCCTGGGCGCTCCTGTCGAGGTCCCCGAGGTCCGGCGGGACGTCCACCCCGTTGCGGATCACCCGGATGCGCGCGCGGTCCACGCCCAGCTCCACGAGCTCCTCCGCGCTCGGCTCCGACACCGTCACATACGGTGACCTGCGGTGCAGCCAGGGCGAGAGTCGCGACTCGATGAACCAGCCCACCCGGGAGAGCACGGGGCCGGCGACGGGCCACTGCTCGCGGTGGCAGTGGTGGGTGAGCAGCACCGTGGGCACGTCCTTGCCCACCAGGGCGCGGGCGAGGAAGGGCACACCGTTCTGGGTGTCGACGACAATGTCCGGGCGGTCCGGGCGGTCTGAGTGGTTCGTACCCCACGGCAGCCGGGCATGCAGCATGTACCACCAGGCCCGCGGGTACACGGTGAAACTCCCACCACCGCGCAGGTAGGTCACCCCGTTGCGCCGCTCACGCGCGGCGGAGCTCGGGTAGCGGGCCGTGCGGAACGTGACCTCGTGCCCCCGGCCCACGAGATACTCGGCGACGTGCTCGAGGTAGACCTCGCTGCCACCGCCCTCGGGGTGGCGGGAGTCGCGCCAGCACAGCAACAGAACCTTCATGACCGTTCTCACGATACAGGCCGCGCGGCGCCCACCACCGTCTGCTGCGGCCCTCGGCGCCCACCTTGAGCCCTCAGGTCGCTCCGAGGCCCCGTCAGCGACCTGTACCCTCAAGGTCACGATGCCGAAGCCCCCCGATCACGCCGTACCTCCCACGCTGCGCCCGTTGCGTCGCCACGCCACGCTGCGCCGGTCCCTCGGCCTGCTCGGCGACTTCCGCTTCGAGCAGAGCGACCCGGACCGTTTCTACGGGCGCCTCGCCGAGGACACCGTCCGGCTGATCGGTGACCTGCAGGACGGCGCGACCGGAGAGTCGCTCGCCGGGTGCCGCATCCTCGACGTCGGCGGCGGGCCGGGCTACTTCGGACGCGCCTTCGCCGCGGCCGGCGTGGCGTCCGGCGACTACGTGACCTGTGAGCCGGACGTCGGGGAGATGGCAGCGGCGGGCATCCGGCTGCGGTCCTCGGTGCGTGGTTCGGGCATGGACCTGCCGTTCGCCGACGACGTCTTCGACGTCACCTACTCCTCCAACGTCGCCGAACACGTGTCCGAGCCGTGGCGCATGGCGGACGAGATGCTGCGCGTCACCCGGCCGGGCGGGCTGATGATCTTCTCCTACACCTGCTGGCTGGGGCCGTTCGGCGGCCACGAGACGGGCCTGTGGGAGCACTACGTGGGCGGGGAGTTCGCGGCCGGACGCTACGAGCGTCGCCACGGTCACCCGCCGAAGAACCGCTGGGGCGAGAGCCTGTTCGACGTGTCGTGCGCCGACGGGCTGCGCTACGCCGCGCGGGCGCAGGACGCCGAACTCCTCGCCGCGTTTCCCCGCTACCACCCGTGGTGGGCGTGGTGGATGGTGCGCGTCCCCTGGTTGCGCGAGGTGGCGGTGTCGAACCTGGTACTGGTGATGCGGCGGCGGTGAGGCCGAACCCCGTCCCCTCACGCCACCTCACGCCACCCGTAGCTTGACGATACAAAAGCGCAGGAAGACAGCACCCCCGACCTCACCGGAATGCCACGCGCAACCAGATATGACGATAGAGTGATCGGCGACACATGTTGCACACCGATGTCGTCGCACCAACAAGTGAGGCAAGTGAGGACCGTCATGACGAACACCAGCATCCCCGAGGCTTTCATCTACGAAGCCGTCCGAACCCCGCGTGGTAAAGGCAAGCCCGGTGGCAGCCTCCACACCGTGAAACCCGTTGACCTGCTCAGCGGCCTTATCACCGAGATCCTCGAGCGCAACCCGGGCCTGGACCCGGCCGCGGTGGGCGACGTCATCTCCGGCGTCGTCACCCCGGTCGGCGACCAGGGCATGGACATCGCCCGCACCGCGGCCCTCAACGCCGGCCTGCCGTACTCGGCGACGGGACTGCAGGTCAACCGCTACTGCGCCTCCGGCCTCACCGCCCTGAACCTGGGTGCGATGAAGGTCCGCTCCGGCTGGGACGACCTCGTCCTCGCCGGTGGCGTGGAGTCGATGTCGCGCGTGCCGATGGGTTCCGACGGCGGCGCGCTGGCCATGGACCCGGAGACCTCCTTCGCCAACGACTTCATCCCGCAGGGCATCTCCGCCGACCTCATCGCCACGCTCGACGGCGTCGACCGCGAGCAGCTCGACGCCTACGCCTCACGCTCCCACGAGCGCGCCGCGACGGCGTGGCAGGAAGGACGCTTCGACGGCTCCGTCGTCCCGGTCAAGGACCGCAACGGCGTGACGCTGCTGGACCGCGACGAGACGATCCGCCCCGGCACCACCCCGGAGAAGCTCGCCGGCCTGCGTCCGGCCTTCGCCGGCATCGGCGATCAGGGCGGCTTCGACGCCGTCGCGCTGACCAAGTACCCGCAGGTCGAGGCCATCAACCACGTGCACCACGGCGGCAACTCCTCGGGCATCGTCGACGGCGCCTCGCTGCTGATGATCGGTTCCGAGGCCGCCGGCCAGAAGAACGGGCTGACCCCGCGTGCCCGCGTCGTCGCCGCGGTGACCACCGGTGTGGAGCCCACGATCATGCTCACCGCCCCGGCACCGGCCGCCCGCGCCGCCCTGGAGCAGGCCGGCCTCACCGCCGACGACATCGACGTCTGGGAGATCAACGAGGCGTTCTCCTCCGTCGTCCTGCGCGCGCAGCGTGACCTGAACATCCCGGACGAGAAGCTCAACATCAACGGCGGCGCCATCGCCATGGGCCACCCGCTGGGCGCCACCGGTGCGATGATCACCGGCACCGCCGTCGACGAGCTGCACCGCACGGGCGGACGCTACGCCCTGATCACCCTCTGCGTCGCCGCAGGCATGGGTGTGGCCACCATCATCGAACGCGTCTAGACCACCGCCGAACACCGAACTTCTGTAGGAGAACAACTCATGAGCGACAACATCATCGCCTGGGAGACCGACGGCAACGGCGTGGTCACCCTCACCATCGACGACCCCAACTCCCCCGTCAACACCATGAACACCGCCTTCGAGGCCTCCCTGACGGAGACCGCGGAGAAGCTGCGCGCCGGTGTCGAGGCCGGCGAGGTCACCGGTGTGGTCGTCACCAGCGCGAAGAAGACCTTCTTCGCCGGCGGCGACATCAAGTCCATGATCACCGCCACCCCGGCCGACGCGGAGGCGCTCACCACCTCCATCGACCGGATGAAGGCCGACATGCGCAGCATCGAGACCCTCGGGGTCCCGGTCGTCGCCGCGCTCAACGGCACCGCCCTCGGCGGCGGCCTGGAGATCGCCCTGGCCACCCACCACCGCATCGCCGCGGACACCAGGGGCGCCAAGTTCGGCCTGCCCGAGGTCACCCTCGGCCTGCTGCCCGGTGGCGGCGGCGTGGCACGCGTGACCCGCATGCTCGGCATCCAGGACGCACTGATGAAGGTGCTGACCACCGGACGCCAGTTCAACGCCGACGCCGCCAAGGACGCCGGCCTCATCGACGAGGTCGTCGCCGCCGACGGACTCATCGACGCCGCGAAGGCGTGGATCGCCTCCAAGCCCGAGGCGTCCCAGCCCTGGGACCGCAAGGGCTACCGCATGCCCGGCGGCACCCCGACCACCCCGGCGCTGGCCGCGATGCTGCCCAGCTTCCCCGCCAACGTCACCAAGCAGATCAAGGGCGCGCCGATGCCCGCCCCGCAGGCGATCCTCTCCGCCGCGGTCGAGGGTGCCCAGCTCAAGCGCTTCGAGGACGCCACGGCCGTGGAGACCCGCTGGTTCGTCTCCCTGGTCACCGGCCCCACCTCGAAGAACATGATGCAGGCCTTCTTCTTCGACCTCAACCACTGCAACGGCGGCGGCTCGCGCCCCCTGCAGGCCGACGGCACCCCGTACCCCAAGACCGAGTTCCGCAAGGTCGGCGTCATCGGCGCCGGCATGATGGGTGCCGGCATCGCCTACGTGGCGGCGAAGGCCGGCATCGAGGTCGTCCTCAAGGACATCTCCGAGGAGAACGCACAGAAGGGCAAGGCCTACTCCGAGGGCCTGGAGGCCAAGGCCCTCAAGCGTGGCAAGACCACCGAGGAGAAGTCCGCCGCCCTGCTCGGCCGCATCACCCCCACCGCCGACTACGCCGACCTGTCGGACGTGGACCTGGTCATCGAGGCCGTCTTCGAGAACACCGAGCTCAAGCACAAGGTCTTCGCCGAGATCGAGGCCGCCGTGCCGTCCACCGCCGTGCTGGGCTCCAACACCTCGACCCTGCCGATCACCGGCCTGGCCGAGGGCGTGGACCGCCCGAACGACTTCATCGGCCTGCACTTCTTCTCCCCCGTGGACAAGATGCCGCTCATCGAGATCATCTCCGGCGAGAAGACCGACCCGGCCATCCTGGCCAAGGCCCTGGACTTCTCCCGCCAGATCCGCAAGACCCCGATCGTGGTCAACGACTCCCGCGGCTTCTTCACCTCCCGCGTGATCGGCACCGTGCTCAACGAGGCGATGCGCATGCTCGTCGAGGGCGTGGACCCGGCCGTCATCGAGGCCGCCGGACGCCAGGCCGGCTACCCCGCCCCGCAGCTGCAGCTGCAGGACGAGCTGAACCTGAAGCTTGCCCGCAAGATCGGTGCGGAGACCACCGCCGCCGCCGAGGCCGCCGGCGTCACCGTCGACGACGGCGGGGTCAACGCCCTGGTGGACGCCATGCTCGACGAGTTCGAGCGCCCCGGCAAGCTCGAGGGCAAGGGCTTCTACGAGTACGACGAGAACGGCCGCCGCACCGGCCTGTGGGCCGGGCTGCGCGGCGAGCTCCGCGAGAAGCTCGGTGTGACGCCGGTGGACGTTCCGGACGGCGAGGCGGCCACCGCCGGTGCCGACCTGAACTCCACCGCAACGTCCGGCACCTCCGGCGTCCCCACGCTCAACGACCTCATCGAGCGCATGCTGTTCATCGAGGCCCTGGAGACCCAGCGCTGCGTGGACGAGAACGTGCTGACCTCGGACGCGGACGCCAACATCGGCTCCATCCTGGGCATCGGCTACCCGGCCTGGACGGGCGGTTCCCGCCAGTTCATCACCAACTACGCCCGCCCGGCGGCCGCCGCACTGCCGTCCGACGCCGGCGAGGACTACCCCACCAGCGGTGTGGCCGGCTTCGTCGCCCGCGCCGAGGAGCTCGCCGCCGCCTACGGTGAGCGCTTCGCTCCGGTGGCGTCGCTGAAGGGCTAGTTTTCGCGAGGGCAGCAGGAACCGCAGGAACAGTGACGACGGTTTCCGTCCGGCATTCCGGTCGAAGTGAACACTTCGCAGTGGATGCCCGACGGAAACCGTCGTTCTGCAATCCGACGACACGTCCCGGGAAAGCGGCTATATTGACGGTCAACCGGTTTCACCCCCATCCGTCCGGAAGGCCACTGCGTGTTTGATTCTGTCGTCGACTGGGCGGTGTCCCTGATGGACACGCTCGGCGCCGTCGGCGTGGGCCTGGCGATCCTGCTGGAGACCGTGTTCCCACCGGTGCCCAGCGAGTTCGTGCTGCCGCTGGCCGGGTTCACCTCCACCATCGGCGAGCTCAACGTGTGGGCGGTGTTCCTCGCCGCCACGGCCGGGTCGATGATCGGCGCGTGGCTGCTGTACTGGCTGGGCGCGGTGGTCGGGGCGGAGCGGCTGCGCGCCGTCGCCGACCGCATGTGGCTCACCGAAGGCGAGGACGTGGACAAGGCGCTGCACTGGTTCGACCGGTTCGGCGAGGCGACGATCGTGTTCGGACGCGTCGTGCCGGGGGTGCGCAGCCTCGTGTCCATCCCGGCCGGCGTGCACCGCACCCCGCTGGTGAAGTTCTCCGTGCTGACCCTGCTGGGCTCGAGCGTGTGGAACGGGGTGCTGATCTGGCTGGGAGTTGCCCTGGGGGACAACTGGACGGTCGTCTCCGACACCATCGACCGCTACTCCGGCTGGGTGTACGCGGCGGTCGCGGTCGCCGTGGTGGCGGTGCTGGCGTTGCTCGTGGTGCGCGACCGCCGCCGTAAGGCGCAGGCGTTCAACAACGGTTCATGACCGGGACACCGCCGCGACAGAACGCTCCCCTAGGTTCTGCGGGGTCATGGATAACCAGAACCCGAGAACCCACCAGACCACGAGCCGACGCACCTTCCTGAAGGGGGCGTTCGCCGCAGGTGCCGCGGCGGCGGCCGGCAGTCTGCTGCCTCCGTCGCTGCTCACCCAGCTCGCCACCGCCGCACCCGCCGGCTCCCTCGACGACGTCGAGCACGTCATCTTCCTCATGCAGGAGAACCGCGCCTTCGACCACTACTTCGGGACGCTGCGCGGCGTCCAGGGCTTCGACGACCCGTCCGTCCTGCGCCGCCGCGACGGCGGCACCGTCTTCCGGCAGGACGGCGTCCTGCCGTTCCCCATCCGCGGCTCCGCCGGACGCCAGTCGATGGACGCCGAGAACGTCGACGCCCTCAACCACGAGTGGGAGGGCGGCACCGCCGCGCTCGACGGCGGCTGGTGCGACAACTGGGTCGAGGCGAAGACCGCCTCGACGATGGCCTACTACGACCGCGACGACCTGCCCTTCCAGTACGAGCTCGCCGACACCTTCACCATCTGCGACCAGTACTTCTGCTCGGTGCCGACGAGCACCTCCCCCAACCGCAACTACTTCTTCTCCGGCTACACCGGTCACGAGCCCGACTCCCCCGACGAGCGGGCCGTCGACAACCGCGCCTACGAGGCGACGCACCCCGGCTACGGGTGGCGTTGCCTCGCCGAGACCCTGCAGGACGCCGGCATCGACTGGCAGGTCTACCAGGAGTGGGACAACTTCACCGACAACAACCTGGAGTACTTCGACTACACGCGCGACATCGCCCGGAAGGTGTTCCCGGGCCCCTTCGGCACCGGCGAGACCTACTACACCGCACTGCAGAAGGCGCGGGAGACGGGTGCGCACGCCGTGGAGTCCGCGTTGACGTCGCGGCTGGAACGCACGCTCGCCGGCCTCGACGACGCCGAACGCACCGTCTTCGACCGGGCGCTGTACCGCTCGGAGCCGGGGACCACGACGCAGCGTCTCGCCGCGGACATCAGCGCCGGGACGCTGCCGGCGGTGTCGTGGGTGGTGCCGCCCAGCACGGAGTCCGAGCACCCCTCGGCGTCCTCCCCGCGGGCCTCGGCGAACCTGATCTACCGGATCCTGGAGGCCCTGGGCGACAACCCGGACGTGTGGCGCAGGACCGCGCTGATCATCACCTTCGACGAGAACGACGGCTACTTCGACCACGTGCCGCCGCCGCGTCCGCCGGAGTCCGAGCAGGACGAGTGGTACCAAGGCACGGCGCTGGGTTTCGGCAACCGGGTGCCCACCCTGGTCGTGTCCCCGTGGACGGTGGGCGGGTTCCGGTGTTCGGAGGTCTTCGACCACACCTCGGCCGCGCAGTTCCTGGAAGCGTGGAAGGGCATCGAGGTGCCGCTGGTATCGGACTGGCGACGACGCATCAGCGGCGACCTGACCAGCGCCTTCGACTTCCGCCAGCCCAGGACGTTCACCCCGGTGGCCCGCCCTGCGCCGACCGGCGGGCTGGAGCCGCGGTGGCTGCCGGAGCCCCCGGCGACGCCGTCGATGCCCACCCAGGAACCGGGGCAGCGCCCGCGGCGTCCGCTGCCGTACAGGGTGTCGGTGACGGCCACCCCGCGGCCCGGACGCTCGGCGGTGGAGCTGACGTTGCGCAACAGCGGTACGGCGACGGCGAACCTGCTGGTCTTCCCGTTCCACGGGCAGGACGCGTCGGTCACCGGTCACGACGTGTCGGGGTCCGTCACCGTCGACGTCCCCGTCAGCAGGGACGCTGACGGGGACGGACGGTACGACATCGTGGTCACCGGCCCGGCCGGGTTCCACTTCACCGCCCGCGGCACGCTGGACGCGACACCGACGGGAGGGTCCGGCGGCACGGGGAGTTCGGCGTCCGGCTCCTAGCCGACCTTGAACTCCTCGGAGTTGATCGCCTTCGCGGCGGTCTCCTCCTTCTCGGCGTTCTTGAACTCGAGGATGGTGTCCTCGTGGTTGTGGCTGTATGCTTTCTGCCCCTTGCCCTCGGCGCGGCGCTTGAGCAGCTCCTCGCGCTGCTCCAGCGGGGTCTTCGGGTTACCGAACATGCGCCGGGCGACCTCGGGGGTGTAGACCCTCGGGGTCTCGGCGGGGACGCCGAGGATCGCCGGGGCGATGTAGCGCTCGGCGCGCGGGCAGATCCGCTTCACGATGGCCATGAGCAGGCTGGGGAACTTGTTCGCCACCGTGAGGATCGGCTTCCACAGGGCGAACATCGCCGCGTCCATCGCCTTGGACTGCTTCAGGCCCGCCATGCCGCGCATCCAGTGCGGGTAGGTGGCGATCACGCTGCGGCGGAAGAAGGGACGGCCGATGACGCGCAGCGGCTTGGGCAGATCCTCGAAGGCGTTCTCGAAGGCGTCGAGGATCTCGCTGATGTTGTGCACCGCCGCCTCGGAGGCCGAGAGCTTCTCGCGCCAGCTGTCGAGGTAGGCCTGCACCTCACCACGGGTGCGCGGCACGTCGTCCATGTCGATGGGCTGGAACTGTGCGGCGATCGCCATCTGCGACCAGTACTCGTTCTCCTCGTCGCGGGAGAGCTTGCCGGGGCCCATCTTCTCGTAGGTGTAGAGGATGGAGTGCCACGCGGTCACCAGGATCCACAGCTGCGAGGACGGCTTGTTCGCCTCGTAGTCGTTGCCGGTCACCGGGTTGACCCCGTAGGAGCGGTCGTGGACCTTCATGAGGATGTCGGACATCCTGGTCACGGTCTGTGCGTCGGCGAAGGTCACCGCCGCGAAGTACTCCATGGTGCGGTCGTAGCGCACGGGCATGCGCTTGATGACCTGGCCGGAGGCGTCGACGGCTGCGACGAGGTCCGGGTCGAGGTGCTCGATGGTCACCGCGCGGAAGAAGCCGTGCAGTGCGGACGTCGGGAAGGTCCAGACCTTCCAGGTCACCGAACCGGGGCCGAAGAAGCCTTCGTCGGCGCGGGTGAGGACGTCACCCTTGCCACCTCGGCGGAAGATCCTGCCTCGGGTTCCGTTGTCGGTGTCCGTGCTGGTGTCCGTGGTTCCGGTGTCATCACCGGTGTAGGGGCAAGACATGACGTCCTCCTTCGTGGCCGTGGTGGCTGTCAGCCGACCTTGTAGCCGTCTGCGTTGATGGTTTCCTCGGCGGTCTCGACCGACTCGGCGTTCTTGAACTCGAGGATCGTGTCCTCGTGGTTGTGGTCGTAGGCCTTCTGGCCCTTGCCCTCTCCGCGCTTGCGCAGCAGCTCCTCGCGCTGCTCCAGCGGGGTAAGCGGGTTGCCGAACATCCGGCGGGCGACCTCGGGGGTGTAGACCCTGGGCGAATCCGCCGGGGTCTCGAACAGGATCGGCTCGTAGAAGCGGGTCGCCCGGGGGCAGGTCCGCTTGACCATCCACATCATCAGACGCGGCTGGACCTGCATCGCCTTGTAGATCGGCTTCCAGAGGGCGATGGAGAGTTCGTCCATGATCCGCGAGGACTGGTTGAGCCCCATCATCTTGCGCATCCAGCGCGGGTAGGTGGCGATCACGCTGCGGCGCAGCAGGGGGCGGCCGAGCTTCTGCAGCCACTTCGGCAGGTCCGGGTCGATCGTCTCGAACCCGTCGAGGATGTGGCTGATGTTGAACACGGCAGCCTCGGAGGCCGAGAGCTTCTCGCGCCAGCCGTCGAGGTAGGCCTGCACCTCACCACGGGTACGGGGCAGATCCTCCAGGTTGATCGGCTGGAACTGCGCCGAGATCGCCATCTGCGCCCAGTACTCGTTCTCCTCGTCACGGGAGAGCTTGCCGGGGCCGAACTTCTCGTAGACGTAGAGGATGGAGTGCCAGGCGGTGACGTGGATCCACAGCTGGGAGGACGGACGGTTCGCCTCGTAGTTGTTCCCGGTCACCGGGTTGACGCCGTAGGAGCGGTCGTGGACCTTCATGAGGATGTCGGACATCCGCGTCACGGTCTGCGCGTCGGCGGCGAGGACGGCCGCGAAGTACTCCATGGTGCGGTCGTAACGGATGGGCGTGCGCTTGATGACCTGGCCGGACTCGTCGACGGCGGCGACGAGGTCGGGGTCCAGGTGCTCGATGGTGACCGCGCGTGCGAAGCCGTGCAGGGCCGAGCCCGGGAAACCCCAGACCTTCCAGGCGACCGAACCGGGGCCGAAGAAGCCCTCGTCGGCGCGGTTGAGCTTGTCGTTCTTCCCGCCACGCTCCCCGCGACCTGCGGACTTCTTGGCGGAGGACTTCTTGGCGGCCCCCTCCTCCGGCGCCTCGCTGGCCGAGTTGCTGGCAGAGTGATCGGTTGCTGCCGCGTCGTCAGTCGCGGTCTCCAGCAGGTCAGTGTCGCCGCCGGTGTAGGGGCAAGACATGGTGTCCTCCGTCATGTAGTCGTGTATCTGTAGCGCTCGTCACAGAATGATATCCGAACGGAAATCTTTATGGAAGCGAATTCGGCAAAGAATTGTGTCGGACATCACTCAGGGACCCCGATCCCTGACCCCCACCTACCGGTCGAGCGCGTGACTCCCCGCAACGCCGCTGGTCCGGCCGCCGTCCCCGTCGCCGTCACTGTCCCCGTCCCCGTCGCCGTCCCGCTCGGCGACCTCCTGGTCGACGTGCTCGGCCACCTCGGCCGCCTCACGCACCGTCCGGGCGCGTTCCACGTCGCGGGCGAACTTGTCCTCCGCCTTCTCGATGGCCACGGTGTCGCGCGCCTCGAGCTGCAGGTTCTCCTCCGCCGGCAGCCCCGCCTTGAGCTGGCGCACCCGCTCGACCTCGCTGTCGACCACCGCGCCGAACAGCAGCACGATGTTCACGATGAACAGCCACAGCATCAGGATCACCACGCCGGCGAGCGTGCCGTAGGTGGCGTTGTAGTTGCTGAAGTTCACCACGTAGAAGAAGAACGCCAGGGACGCCAGGATCGCCCCGCCGATCGCCAGGACCGCACCGGTGTTGATCCAACGCATCCCACGCACCCGGATGTTCGGCGTGGTGCGGTAGAGCAAACCGACCAGCAGGATCACCACCGCGGCGATCACGAACCAGCGGGCCACCCCCCAGATCCGCAGCGCCGTCTCCTCCAGCCCCACAGCCGAGCCGAGCAGTTCGGCGAACGGCCCGGACAGACCGAAGGCCACCACCCCCAGCGCCACGAGCAGCAGCAGGAACGCGGTGAGCAGGTACATCTGCACGTTGTACTTGACCACACCGCGCCCCTCCGACGCCTCGTAGATGCTGTTCATCGCCCGGCCGAACGTCTTCACGTAGCCGGACGCCGTCCACAGCGTGGTCAGCAGACCGATGACCAGGCCCAGCCCGGCGGACGGGGTGGTCAGGATCGTCTGCAGCACCGGCTCCACCGCGCCCCACGTGGACTCCGGCACGATCGCCTGCGCCTCGTCGAGCATGGAGACCACCGTCTCCTCGCTCTGGCCGAACAGGCCCAGGATCGACACCAGGGCGATCAGCGCGGGGAACAGGGCGAGCAGCGTGCGGAAGGTCAGGCTGCCGGCGAGGTCGATGCAGCCGCAGGCGATGAAGCGCCGGAAGGACCGGCCGGGGATGTACCGCCAGGCCGGTGGGGAGGAGTGTGCTGAAGCGTCAATGGCCACAGGCTATCGAAATATCATTCACAGCGGGTAACCAGGGCAGTCCGCCGCACGCGGCTACTCCCCCTTCTTCACCGCGATGACCCAGCCGGCGTCCCCCGCGGTCTCGAACTGCGTGACCTCGTGGCCGTCCGTCGCCGCCCACCGCGGCAATGCGTCGGTCGCCTGGGTGCAGTCGAACTCGATGACGAGCTCCTCGCCCACCCCGATCCGCTTGATCGCGTCCTTCGCCTCGATCAGCGGGAAGGGGCACACCGCACCGAGGGTGTCCATCCTCCACCGCCCGTCGCCGAGGTCGGTGAGCCCACCGCCGTCGGACGCCGCGACGACGCCGAGCGCCGAGGCGTCCAGCGCCGGCGCGGTGAGGACGCCTCCCGCCGGGACGCCGGACGCAACGGACGGTGCCGACGGCACCGCCGCCGAGCCGTCCTGCGCTGTCGGTGCGTCCTGCACGTCTTGCGGGTTGTAGGGCTGGTCCGGCTTCAGCCAGATCTTCGCCGCCAGCCCCACGCCGAGCGCGATCGCGACGATGCCGACCCACCCCTGGTAACTGAACAGCGAGGTCTGCACCATGCCGTTGCCCACCGTGCAGCCGCCGGCCCAGACGGCGCCGACGCCCATCATCGTGCCGCCGGCGACCGAGCGCACCGCCTGGCGTGCGTCCGGGACGCGCACGCGGAACTCGCCCGACGCCTTCGCCGCGATGAACGACCCCACCAGGATGCCCAGGACCAGCAGCACACCCCAGTTCCAGTTCTCCGGGTTCGCCGTGGTGATCCAGGACGCCAGGTCACCCGAGGGTGTGGTGATGCCCAGGCCGGAGTTCCGGCCCGTGGCGGCCGAGAGCGGCCAGGCGACGACACCGATCACGCCGATGACCGCGGCGGTGACGTAGAAGTGCCACGGCTTCTCCGTGAGCAGGTGGGCCAGACCCGTCTTCTTCGGCGGCAGCGTCGCCACGGTCGGCAACGCCCGGTCACGCGCCACGTACCGGCGCACCATCAGGGCGGTGACCACCACGATGACCAGCACGAAGACCCACGGGGACAGGCCCACGGACTCCGGGATCGTGGTGGCGCCGACGGTGACGTCGCCCAGGAAGTCGTTCAGGCCACTGAGCGGGCCGTAGTTCATCGCCGCCGACGACAGGGCGTACATCGCCAGGGCGATCCAGGACCCCACGAGCCCCTCGCCCGAGCGGTACCAGGTACCCGAGGCGCACCCGCCGGCCAGCACGATGCCCAGGCCGAAGACGAGACCGCCGACGATCACGGCGAACGGGGCGAAGTCGCTGACCACCGGGTCGATGACGCCGAGGCTCGACAGTGCGGTCAGGCCGACCGCGTGCACGGCGATGACGACGAGCAGCGCGGTGACCCCGCGCCAGGTGCGTTGGGTGAAGATGTCGCGCAGGAAGCCGGTGACGCAGAACCGGCCGCGTTGCATGACGAAGCCGAGGACGGCGCCGACGGCGAGTCCGGTGATGAGCATGGGGTCCTCCCGAGGGATCCGCGAGCGATCTGGAATGAACAGATCTGTCTATGAGCGACTGTGGACCCTACACCGCCGTGCCGCGATCCGACAAGGGTCGGAGCTGGGTCGGGCCCGGCTCGGGCCTGGGGCCAGGCAACCCCGCGTCGCGTGCCAGATTCAGTGATCCGCTGCCACGAAAAGGGCGAATCTTGTACGCGAGCGTGGCGACCCCGCGATTCGGGGGGAGGCCGAGGGGAGGGATCCCCCGTTTCTCGCCTGGCCGCATCAGGTAGGTTCTCCAGAAGAACCTCTTCTCGACGTTTCAGGAGAATCAGTGCCACCGCGTGTCCGCATGTCCGCCCCCGCCCTGTTAGCCGGTGCCGCCGTCGCCGCCTCGACCGTCTTCGCGCTGCCGACCGCCGCCGCAGACCCAGACGCCGCCGCAGTCCCGCAACCCCAGGCGTCCAACGACGTCACCTGGGAGAACTGCCCGGAGCAGGTCACCGTCGACACCGCCGAGTGCGGTCGTCTCGACGTGCCGATGTACCACTCCGATCCCGACGGTGAGCAGATCTCCGTCGGCTTCGTCCGGGTGCCGGCGTCCGACCCGGAGTCCCGACGCGGGACATTGTTCGGCAACCCCGGCGGCCCTAGCGGCGACGGGTACTCCTTCTTCGGCTACGACCAGGAGGGCGGTCTCTCCTGGCCCGAGGAGATGAGGGAGGAATGGGACCTCGTCGCGGTGCAACCCCGTGGACTGGAAGGCTCCACCCCGGTGGACTGCCTGCATGAACCGTCCGGCTACGACGCCGTCCGGGCGCAGCTGGAGCCGGGCGGCTACGTCAAGGCCGCCTGCGAGACAGGCACACCCGGCTACACCGACGCGCTCACCACCAAAGAAACGGCCGGCGACTGGGAGGACGTGCGCGCCGCCCTCGGCGAGGAGAAGATCTCGCTGCTGGGCCTGAGCTACGGCACGCAGCTGGCGTCGACCTACGCCACGATGTTCCCGCAGCGCACCGACCGCACCGTACTGGATTCCGGCTACGACGTGCAGCGCGCCTGGGCCGGTGTGCTCGACGACCAGACCGGCGGGTACACCGACGGTCTGCACGACTTCCTGACCTGGGCGGCGCGGAACAACGACACCTACGGGCTCGGAGAGACCCCGTTGGAGGTCTACCGGTCCTGGTCACGGGTGGTCGTGGAGGAGTCCGGCACGAATCCCACGGTGGTGCCGCCGCCCGCGCAGGTAGGCGACCTCCCGCCCGGCCTGCAGTGGGGTGGCCAGCCCGCCGCCGACCTGCTCACCGCTGTCGGGGAACCGCAGGCCCGCCTGGAGAACCTCTTCCGCATGGTCGCCGCGCCCGGCGCCGTCCAGAGTTCCTCGATGACCTTGGCGATGACCCGCGCGCTCGTTCCGTCGCCGAACAACTGGGGCACGCTGGCGGGCCTCGTCGCCGGTACGGAAACCCCGCCGTCCGTCGAGGAGCTGGCGGCACAGAACCAGGACCCGTCCACGACTGTGCCGATCTACATGCAGTCGATGGTCATCTGCAACGAGAACCAGGTCGCACCCGACTACTCACGTATCCCCGAGGCGGTGTGGAACGGCTACGTGGTGCAGGACGCCTTCTCCGCGCCCGGCGACCTCGCCGCGGCGGGGATCAGCTGCAACGGCATCGAGCCGGACGCTCCGTTCGTCGACATCGACGGCGGCGCGCTGCAGACCGCGCCGCTGCAGGTCCAGGGCACCGGTGACCCGCAGACGCTCTACCGCACGCACCGCCCGATGGCGGAGGCGATGAACAGCCACGTCATCACCGTGGACGGCCCGGGGCACGGCCAGGTCGGCTTCGGCAACGACGTGGTGGACGACGCCGTCGTGGAGTACCTGCGCACCGGCAGCACCGACGTGACGTCCGCCCCGTCACGTCCGGTGGGTACCGCCTAGGGGCTCAGTCCTTGACCTCGGTGGCGTGCAGTTGCTCGTCGAGGTCCTCCGGGTCGAGGTTCGCCTCGGAGAACGTCGAGTTCAGCGGCAGCCGCAGGTCCAGGTCGGCGCCCGGGCACAGTTCGATCTTGCCCTCGGCGAGGGTGAAGTCCAGGACGTGCCCGCCGACGGTGCGGCCGTCGTCGATGAAGTGCACGTGGCACCCCGGTACCGAGATGCCCTTCTCGAACACCGGCGTACGGAAACCGGCGATGACCCCGGAGACGTCGGTGAAGTGCTGTTCGGCGTCGTCGCCGACGGCCTGCGTCATCGGCGGGTACGGCTTCGACTGACGCACCACGGTGCGGGTCGTGACGTCGCTGAAGCGTCCGGTGATGCGCACGGCGTACATGTAGTTCGCCGAGGGGGTCATCTCGTCGATGAAGTCGGAGAGCTCGGAGCGCCGGATGTTCTCCGGTGCCCGACGCCGGATCCGCGGCACGAAGTTCGTCGCTACCGCGTAGGGGCTGCGTGCCTCCAGGTCGGCGCGGGTGGCGCTGCCGTCGTGTCGCAGCTGGTAGCAGGTGCCGTCGATGATGACCATCTCCCCGTCCAGGGCGTCGAACGTGCCCAGGCCGAAATTGCCCTTGCCGAGCAGCTCGCCGACGGTCATCTCACCGTCGTAGATGCCGTCGAGCAGGGCGGTCATCAGGGAGTTCTGGAAGATGGTGTGCCGGGTGACGGGGCGGTCAGTCATGCCACCCAGGGTAACCGTCACCCGCCCTACACGGCAGGACCGTCACCAGGCGTAGGACATCGGGGCCTCCCCCGGGCCGGGCCAGATGCGGTCCAGCTCGTCCAGCGTGGCCTGGTCCAGGGTCACGCCCAGCGCATCGACCGCGGCGTCGAGGTGAGCGACCGTACGCGACCCGGCGATCAGGGTGGACACCGCTGGCTGGTGCAGCAACCAGGCCTGCGCGACCTCTGCCGGGGTGTGGCCGAGTCGTGCGCACAGTGCCTCGTAGGCCTCGAGCTGCCCGGCGAGCGCACCATATTGCTCACCGAGGGCACCGCGACGCTCGGTGTGCTCGCCGTCCTTCGGCCGGCCGGCCAGCAGCCCCGCGTCCAACGGGCTCCACGGGATGAGGCCAACTCCGAAGTACTGCAACGCCGGGATGAGCTCCTGCTCGACCGCGCGGTTCGCCAGGTTGTAGATGCTCTGCTCGGAGACCAGCCCCATGAAATTGCGCTGACGGGCGGTCATCTGGGCGGTGGCGACGTCCCAGCCCGCGTAGTTGCTCGAGCCGACGTAGGTGATCTTCCCTTCGGCCACGAGCTGTTCCATGGCCTGCCAGATCTCCTCGAACGGGGTCGCCCGGTCGACGTGGTGCATCTGGTAGACGTCGATGTGGTCGGTCTTCAGTCGCCGCAGGCTCGCCTCGCAGGCGCGTTTGAGGTGGTAGGCCGACAGGCGACGGTCGTTGGGCCCCAGCCCCATCGGCTGGTAGGCCTTGGTGGCCAGCACGATGTCGTCACGCCTGCCGGACCTGGCCAACCAGTTGCCGACGATCTCCTCGGAGGTCCCGTAGCCCTGCGCCATGTCCGGCGACTGGGGACCGCCGTAGACGTCGGCGGAGTCGAAGAAGTTCACGCCGCGCTCCACGGCGCGGTCCATGATGCCGAAGGCGTCGTCCTGGCCGGTGGCGTCGCCGAAGTTCATCGTTCCCAGCCCGATCCTGCTGACGAGGAGTCCGGACCGGCCGAGGTGTGCGTACTGCATAGTCGTGTCGCTCATGGTCCCGACGATACGTACGTGCACCCGATCTCCGCCCCGATGCGTTCCAGGATCGGCAGCGGGTTGCGCATGCACTCCGCCACGTCCGGTTCGTGGTCGGTGAGGGCGTGGATGGCGGTGAAGAGACCACCGTCGTCGGACGCCGCGAGCCGGTTCTCCCCGCACACCGCGATGACAGGAACGCCTTGATCCCCGTGGACACGGTGGTCACGGTGGCCACGGGCGCGTTCGGCGACACCGGCCGGCGCCTTCCCGCTGAGCGTCTGGGAGTCGATGCGCCCCTCCCCGGTGACGACCAGGTCAGCCCGTCCCAGGGCGTCGGCGAACCCGGTCTCCTCGAGGATCAGCTCGACCCCGGAGCGCATCTGCGCGCCCGCCAGCGCCATGGCCATGAACCCGAGCCCACCGGCGGCGCCGGCGCCGGGGCGTCCCGCCACGTAGGACGTCCCGAGCGCGTCCTCGACGACGGTGGCGAAGTGCGCCAACGCCGCGTCCACGTCGGCGACGTCGCCTGCGGCGATGCCTTTCTGCGGTCCGTAGACCGCGGCCGCACCGTCCGGCCCGCACAGCGGGTTGCGCACGTCCGAGGCGATCACGACCTCGACCTGTGCCAGGCGCGGGTCGAGGTGGCTGAGGTCCACGACCCGGACGTCACCGAGGTCGGCCACGGAGTCCACGCTGGAGCAGTTCACGCCGGGGAACTCCACGCCGAGGGCACGGGCCATGCCGAAGCCGGCGTCGGTGGTGGCGCTGCCGCCGAGGCCGAGGATGATGCGCCGGGCGCCGTCGTCGAGGGCAGCGCGCACGAGCTCGCCGACGCCCCAGGAACCGGCGGCCCGGGCGTCCTGCGCCGAGGGGGTCGCGCCGCCGGGCGAGACCATGTCCAGCCCGCAGGCGCGGGCGACCTCGATCACGGCGGTGGGGACGGCAGGCGCTGAAGACTCGGTTGTGTCGGTACCCAGCGCGTACTCGGCGTCCACCGGCCTCCCGCCGGAGTCGCGTACGCGGGCGGTGCGGCGACGGAAGCCGAGGTCGTCGAATACCTCGAGTGTGCCGTCACCGCCGTCGGCAAGGGGCCTGATCAGCACGCGGCAGCCGGTGGACTCCAGTCCGCGGCCCAGTGCGGAGGCCACCGCGCGCGACGACGCCGACCCCTTGAACTTGTCGCAACAGATCAGGACGGTCGGCGTCATCGGTTATCCGGGGGTACGGCCGGAACAGGAGTGGTTAGGCCTTGGCCTTGGCGTCCTGCACGCGCTGCTTCAGGGCGCTGAACTGCTCCCAGACCTCCTCGGGGACCTTCGGGCCCAGGAAGGTGAGGTACTCGGCGTTGTCCTCGATGTCGCTGGCCCACTGCTCCGGCGGTGCGGTCAGGGAGGTGCGGATGTCCTCCTCGGGCTCGGTGACACCGTCGAGGTCCAGGTCCTCGTAGCGGGCGGTGTGGCCGACCACGGTCTCGTCGGCGCCGACCTGCCCCTCGATGCGCTCCACGATCCACTTGAGCACGCGGCTGTTCTCGCCGAAGCCGGGCCACAGGAAGCGGCCGTCGTCGCCGCGGCGGAACCAGTTGACCAGGAAGACGTCCGGCATCTTGTCGCCGCCGCGCTTGCCCATGTCGATCCAGTGCTGCAGGTACTCACCGGCGTTGTAGCCGATGAAGGGCAGCATGGCCATCGGGTCGTGGCGCAGGGTGCCCACGGCACCTTCCTGGGCGGCGGTCTGGCCGGAGGCCATCAGCGCGCCGACCATGGTCGCGTGCTCCCAGTCGTAGGTCTGGGAGACCAGCGGCACGGTGTCGGCACGGCGACCACCGAACAGGATGGCGTCGACCTTCACGCCCTTCCAGTCGTCGAACTCCGGTGCGGCGACCGGGCACTGGGCCAGCGGCACGCAGTAGCGGGAGTTCGGGTGCGCGGCCTTCTCGTCGGACTCGGGCGTCCAGTCGTTGCCCTTCCAGTCGATGAGGTGGCCGGGGGTCTCCCCGCCGATGCCCTCCCACCACACGTCGCCGTCGTCGGTGAGCGCGACGTTGGTGAACAGGGTGTTGCCGGCCTCCATGGTCTCCATGGCGATCGGGTTGGAGCCGTAGCTGGTGCCCGGGGCCACGCCGAAGAAGCCGTTCTCCGGGTTCACGGCGTAGAGGTGGCCGTCCTCGCCGAACTTCAGCCAGGCGATGTCGTCGCCGACGACCTGGGCCTTCCAGCCCGGCACGGTCGGGGTGATCATCGCCAGGTTGGTCTTGCCGCAGGCGGACGGGAAGGCGCCGAGGATGTGGTAGTCCTTGCCCTCCGGGCTGGTCAGCTTCAGGATGAGCATGTGCTCGGCGAGCCAGCCCTCCTCCTTGGCCATGACCGAGGCGATGCGCAGGGCGTAGCACTTCTTGGCCAGGATGGCGTTTCCGCCGTAGCCCGAGCCGAAGGACCAGATCTCCTTGGTGTCGGGGAACTGGGTGATGTACTTGGTGTCGTTGCACGGCCACGGCACGTCCTGCTCGCCGGGCTCCAGCGGGGCGCCGACGGAGTGCAGGCAGCGCACGAAGGCGCCGTCGGTACCGAGCTTGTCCAGGGCCTCCTGGCCCATTCGGGTCATCACACCCATGGACAGCACCACGTAGGCGGAGTCGGTGAGCTGCACGCCGAGCTTGGGCTCGGGGTCGCTGATCGGACCCATGCAGAAGGGCACCACGTACATGGTGCGACCGCGCATGGAACCGGCGAAGTGCTCGGACATCTCCTGCTTCATCGCCGCCGGCGGCGCCCAGTTGTTGGTGGGGCCAGCACCCTCCTGCTTCTCGGAGCAGATGAAGGTACGCGACTCCACGCGGGCGACGTCCGCCGGGTTCGAGCGGGCGAGGAAGCTGTTGGGACGCTTCTCCTCGTTGAGCTTGGTCAGCGTGCCGGCGTCGACGAGCTCACCGGTCAGACGGCCCCACTCCTCGCGGGAGCCGTCGACGAAGACCACGCTCTCCGGCTGGAAGAGTTCGACAGCCTCGGAGATCCAGGCGAGGAGTTCCTCGTGCTGGGTGGGTGGCTGGCCGACGAGCCCGGGGATGGTCATGAAAACTCCTGACGAGATGTGTTTTGAGAACGGTGCGTTCTTGTGTGTCTGGTTAGTTCTGCGTCTCCCCAGACTAACCCCAGTTCCCCCTGTCCACACATTCCCACCCGCGCGGGTCCCACGAACCACGTCCGTTTCCGGGGGTGGACGGGGGGACGTCGTACCACTCGCCGTCCCGTCGCCCCTGCTCCGCGCCGTGTTCGCCCTGTTCCGTGTGTTCTTCACCGAGCATACTCTCCCCGGTACCTTCGCCGTTAGTTGTGATAGAAGACACATCTGCCGATATCTCCGTCACACCCCTCACCCCGGCCATGCAGTCCTGCCGACGCCACGACGACCACCCGCCGTCGAAGGTGACCACCGAGACGGCGTCCACCCGCCCGTCGCCGTCGGTGTCCGAGCAGATCGTCATGCCCGTGTCATCGCTGAGCGTGACGGACTCCTCGACCCCCGCGACCTCCTCCAGCCCGTCGAGCACGTGCGACGCCGGCAGGCCGAAGGTCTCGTCGCCCAGGTCCAGCAGCAGGCCGTCACCGACACCGCCCACCTGAGCGGGGTCGACCGGGTCCAGCCCGGACGCCCCGGGGAACAGGGGGAAGCCGTCCGCCCCGAACTCCCAGCCGCTCATGACACGGCCCCCTTAACCTGGCCCTTAACCTTGCCCGCCACCGTGCCGGCGACGGGCGGGACGACGAGTCGGGCGACCACGTCGGTCACCGTCGCCGCCCAGTGGCGCCGCAACGTCGCCGCCAGGCGCGCCGCCTCACGCTCCCGGCGCGCGGCACGTCCCGCCCACCAGCGTGCCCCGGCGGTCGCACCCGCCACCAGGGCGCCCGCCGCGACGGCGGCGAGCAACGAATCCGTCAGACGCAGGACGCCCGCAGCCGCGGCCACACCCGCGCCGAGTGCCGCGGCCGCGGTCACCAGGCGTCCGGGCACCCCAGACGTAGAGGACGTGCCGGGGCCGCCGGACGCCCCGGCGTCCTGCGGTGGTTCCGCAGGTGCCAGGTGCGGCATGTCCACGCCCTGTTCGAGCACGGTGACGGTGAGCCTCGCACGGAAGCGTGCGTCCAGCTCGCCGGCGCCCACACCGGCGGCCGATCCGTCCCGCACGTCGAGACCGTCCAGCAGGACGGTGGCGGCGCGGTCGGCGGCCAGGCGCACGGCGATGCGCACCCGGTCGAGACGTTCGGCGTCGGCACGGCGGGCGTCCGCCTCCCACCGGTCGGCGTCCGCCCACATCCCGTCGAGCACCCCGCTCAGCCGGGCCAGCTGCCCCGGTTCGGCGGCGGAACCGCCCTCCCACGTGCAGTGCACCACGCCGACCTCGTCGGCGAGCGCGTGGGCCGACGCCGGGGCGTAGAGCACGACCACGCCCATCGCGTCGCGCACCGCGCGCAGCACCTCGAGGTCGGCACCGCCAGCACCATCAGCACCGCTGCCACCGTCCGGCGGCACGACCGCCACGACCCCGTCCGCCTGCCCGGGGCCCGCCCCGGCGACGTAGGTGCGCCGGATACTCCCCCCCGGTACGGGCGTCCAGTGCCCTGACACCCGCCGTAACCTGCTCGACGACCCGCGCGTCCGGGCCGATCACAGAAATGACCGTCACACTTCCCCCTAGTTCCCTGTACCGCTGTGTTCTGCCACAATGTGAGGGATGTCTAATACCGATAACCCCCCAGCACCGCGTTCGGGTGGCCGTGGCCGCCCCCTGCAGACAGAGTTTAACGACGGACGCGACTATCCGCGACTGGGTAGCTTCAGTTTCCGGCGCGGAACACTCACCGACAACCAGGAGAACCTCTGGGAGGAGAACTGGCCGTCGTTGGGCATCGAACTCACCGACGACCTCACCGACCCGGTCGACCTCGACGGATGGTTCGGACGCACCGGCCACGACACCATCGTCGAGGTCGGCTCCGGCACGGGAACGTCCACCGCGGCCATGGCCCCGCTGGAAGAGGACACCAACGTCGTCGCCGTGGAGATCTACCGTCCGGGCCTGGCGAAGCTGCTGGGCTCGGTCGTGCGCGGCGACATCGGGAATGTCCGTATGGTCAAGGGCGACGGGGTCGAGGTGCTGCAGCGTCTCTTCGCCCCGGGCAGCCTCGCCGGGGTGCGCATCTTCTTCCCGGACCCGTGGCCGAAGGCGCGGCACCACAAGCGCCGCATCATCCAGACCGGCACGCTGCACCTGATCGCCTCGCGTCTGCGCCCCGGCGGCATCCTGCACGTCGCCACCGACCACGCCGACTACGCCGACTGGATAGACGAGCTCGTCGACGTGGAACCGGACCTGGAGTACCTGGGCTGGCCGCAGGACGAGACGACCCGCGCCGAGGTGGCGCCGGTGCTCACCGACCGCCAGATCATCACCAAGTTCGAGGGCAAGGGCCTGGACAAGGAGCACACCATCCGCGAGTACCTCTGGAAGCGGCGATGAGCGGCGCGCGCTCCGGCAACGCCGAGGCCCTGTCCTACACCGGGCAGGCCGAGCAGACGCCGGTGTACCTGCTGGTCTGGGACGCGCCGAACATCGACATGGGTCTGGGCTCCCTGCTGGGGGGACGCCCCGACGCCGTGCACCGCCCGCGCTTCGACGCGGTGGGCCGCTGGCTCATCGACGAGGCGCGCGACGCGTCCGGCGAGGCCGTGGAACTGACGCCGGAGGCGACGGTGTTCACCAACGTCGCGCCCGGCTCCGCCGAGCAGATCCGCGGCTGGGTGGACGCCCTGCGCAACGTCGGTTTCGCCGTCTTCGCCAAGCCGAAGCTCACCGAGGACTCCGACGTCGACCCGGACATGCTCGAGCACATCCGTCGTCGTCGTGACGAGGGCGTGCTCGACGGTCTGGTCGTGGCCAGCGCCGACGGGCAGAACTTCCGCGAGCTGCTCGAGGAGCTCGCCGGGGAGATCCCGGTGACCGTGCTCGGCTTCCACGAGCACGCCCACTGGGCCGTGGAGAACGAGACCATCGGCTTCCTCGACCTCGAGGACATCCCCGGGGTCTTCCGCGCGCCGTTGCCGCGCGTCAACCTCGACTCCCTGCCGGACGACGGTGCCTGGCTCCAGCCGTACCGCCCACTCTCCGCGTTGGTTCGCTGAAAGGAGCCTTCCTAAGTGTTCACGAGATGGGGCGACTTCGCCTTCCGTTTCCGACGCATCATCCCCGCCGTCATCATCGTGCTGATCGGCGTGCTCTACCTGGGCATCGGCACCCAGCTGGACGACCGGATGAGCCAGGAGGGGTGGGACGACCCGACGAGCGACTCCACCCGCGCCGCGCAGATCGAGCAGGAGACCTTCGGACGCGACGCCTCCGGCGACGTGATCGTGCTCGTCACCAGCGATAGCGCCGATGGCGCCGACCTGACCGATCCGGGCCTGATGGAGAACGTCAGCAGCCAGCTCAACGCCATCGCCGTCGGCAACCAGGACGCCGTGGCCGGGATGACCAGCTACTTCGACACCGGTCAAGAGCAGATGCTCTCCGACGACGGCACCTCCGCCTTCGCCGCGATCAGCCTGCACGGCACCGAGGACGAGGTGCTCGACAACTACCGGGTCATCGAGGACGAGCTGCACCAGATCACCGTGGACGGTGCCACCGTGGAGATCGGCGGGGCCACGGCCGTCGCCGGCGCCCTGGACTCCGGCATGGGCGACGACATCCAGCGCGCCGAGCTGATCGGCCTGCCGGTCGTCGCCCTGCTGCTGCTGGTGATCTTCGGCAGCGTGGTCGCCGCCTGCATGCCGCTGGTCGTGGGCATCCTGTCGATCCTCGGGTCGATGGGCATCCTCTCGGTGCTCGCCGGGGTCACCCAGGTGAACACCTTCTCCCAGTCGGTGGTCACCCTGCTGGGCCTGGGCCTAGCGATCGACTACGGGCTGTTCATGGTCTCGCGTTTCCGTGAGGAGCTCGCCGAGGGCAACGACACACGCACCGCGGTACGCAACACCACCGCCTCGGCGGGCAAGACCGTGGTCTTCTCCGCCCTGATGGTGGCGGTCGCCTTGTCGAGCCTGCTGATGTTCCCGCAGGCCTTCCTGAAGTCGGTGGCCTACGGCGCGATCTCCGCGGTGGGCCTGGCGGCGCTGATCAGCGTGGCGGTGCTGCCCAGCCTGTTCGCGATGCTCGGCCACCGCATCGACAAGTGGACGATCATCCGCCGCGGGCGTACCCGCGAGGCCACGGTGGCGTCGTGGTGGGGCAAGGTCCCGGCGTTCGCGATGAAGCACGCGAAGCTGATGACGGTGGGCATCGTGGCCCTGCTGATCCTGCTGACCATCCCGTTGAGCGGGGTGAAGTTCGGCGGCATCAACGAGACCTACCTCCCGCCGGACAACGACACCCGCATCGCCCAGTCGCACTTCGACGACAACTTCCCGGAGTTCCGCACCGACCCGGTGAAGCTCGTCGTCGAGGGCGACAACGCCGCCGTCGGCGAGGTCTTCCAGAAGGCCAACGCCATCGAGGGTCTGACCGGCACCTTCCAGGTGTCTCAGCCCACGCAGGACGGGGTGACGGTGCTGTCGGCGGGCATCGCCGACCGCGACGACAACGACCGCATCGTCAACGAGCTGCGCGACATCGCCCACGGCCTCAACGCCGACGGGACCGTGCTCGTCGCCGGCACCCCGGCGATGGAGGTCGAGTCGATCGAGGCGCTGTTCGACAAGCTGCCGTGGATGCTGGTGTACATCATCGCCGCCACGTTCATCCTGCTGTCGCTGGTGTTCGGGTCGGTGATCCTGCCGGCGAAGGCGGTGATCATGAACATCCTCGGCACCGGTGCGACGTTGGGCATCCTGACCGCCCTGTTCGTCGACGGTGTGGGCGCGGACCTGTTCAACTTCTCGCCGGGCCCGCTGATGAGCCCGGTGCTGGTGCTGATCGTGGCGATCATCTACGGACTGTCCACGGACTACGAGGTGTTCCTGGTGTCCAGGATGGTCGAGGCCCGGGCGCACGGGGCCTCGACACCACAGGCGATCAGGTTCGGCACGGCCACGACCGGCGGCATCATCACCGCCGCGGCGTTGATCATGATCGTGGTGGCCGGGGCGTTCGCGTTCTCCGACATCGTGATGATGAAGTACATCGCCTTCGGCATGATCGCCGCGCTCATCATCGACGCCACGGTGATCCGCATGCTGCTGGTGCCCGCGGTGATGTTCCTGCTGCGAGAGGACTGCTGGTGGGCGCCGCGCTGGGTCACGGCCCTGTCGCGCAAGATCGGCCACAACGAGCAACTCGAGGGCTACAGCCCGGAGCAGGCCACTGGACCGACCTCTGAGCCGGTCCGCGAACCGGTCACCGTCGGTGCCCCGGAAGAGACGCAGGACGAGGCACAGGACGCAGCGCCGGACGCACGGGGCGCCGTCGTGTCCCGCTCGCCGCTGCCCGCGGCGCGTCCCGCCGGGGTCGAAACGCAGGACGCGACGGACGCGGCGGACGCATCGGACGCCGAGGAGCACGACGAGGCGGCGTCCTACGGTGCGCACGCGACGTCGGACGACGCGGTCCCCTTCAGCGAACTGATGCGGCGCCTGCAGCAGGAACGTCCCGACGACCGGGAGAATTGACCGCCGATGACCTCCGACCCCCAGCCCAGCCGTTTCCGCGACCGGTGGCGCATGATCCTCCAGTGGTTGAAGGATCCGCGCGTCCGGGCGTTGCTCACCCTCATGCTGCTGGGGGCGATCATCTTCCTCGCCCGCGACCACTACCACTTCCTCGAGGAGGGGTGGGCGGCGATGCTGCAGGCCAACAACTGGTACATCCTGGCCGCCGTGGTCGCGATGGGCCTGTCGATGGTCGCGCAGGCCGAGGTGATGGTCGCGCTGCTGCGGCCGGCGGGCGTGCCGGTGAAACGCACCAGCGCCAATGCGCTGGGGCTGTCGGCCAACGCGTGGTCGTCGTCGTTCCCGGGTGGGCCGGCGATCTCGGCGGCGATGATCTTCCGCGAGCAGATGAAGTGGGGTGCGACCCCGGTCATCGCCAGCTGGTACCTGGTGATCTCCGGGGCGTTGTCCGGTGCGGCGATGGCCATCCTGGGCTTCGGTGCGGTGTTCTTCCTGCAGGCCAACGTGCACGTGTTCTCGCTGACGTTCTCCCTGGTCGCGCTGATCGCCCTGACGCTCGCGGCGAACTGGGTGGCACGCAACCCGGAGAAGGTGCAGGCCGGCCTGCTGGCGGCGATGACCTGGTTCAACGAGAAGCGCCACAAGCCCGCCGACCGGTTCCACGAGCAGATCCGCAGCTTCGCCGACCAGTTGCGGGCCGTGGACCTCTCGCCGAAGTGGCTGGGCTACGCGGTGTTCGTCTCCCTGCTGAACTGGGTGCTGGAGATCGTGTGCCTGTTCCTGTGCATCCTGGCCATCGGCGCCGAACCCAGCGTCGCCGGCGCGGTGCTGGCGTTCATCATGGCCAAGCTCGTGGGCCAGGCGCAGATCACCCCCGGCGGGCTGGGCCCGGTGGACATCACGCTGACCACGATGCTGGTCGGTACCGCGGGGCTGGGGTCCGGGCAGGCGGCGGCCGCGGTCATCGTGTTCCGCATGATCAGTTTCGCGCTGCTCACCCTGGTCGGTTGGCTGGTGTTCCTGTGGACGTTCGTGCGCCCGGAGGAGGCGCAGGACGCCGCGGCGTCCGGGGCGGGCACCGGCGGTGCCGGCGACACGACCGGCTCTGCCGGTTCGGCGGGCGGGGCGTCCGGTACGTCCGACGTCCGGCGCCGCAGTGGCCGGGGCCTGACCTTCCGGCAGATCACCGGCGGCTCGGCGGCTCGACGCCCGCACGACGACCGGGACGGTACGGGGGACGGTACGGACGACGACGGCATCATCGACCGGCTCCCCCGTCATCCGGAGCGTCCGGAGGAGTGACCCCCACGGGCGGTGGTCACACCCTAGAATGGTCGGTATGACGAAATCCCCCGATGTGTCGTCCGGCCCCGCCGGTCCGTTCTCCGCCACCGCCGGTACCTCGACCACGATGGCGCTGGTCATCGACGCCGTCGCCGTCCTCGTTTTCGCCCTGCTGGGCAGGCTCTCCCACGACTCCGGCTTCTCCATCCTCGGCTGGTTGGGGACGTCCTGGCCGTTCCTGCTCGGACTGGCCGTGGCGTGGGCGCTGGTGCTCACCGGGACCGTGCGTCCCGCCCCCGGCACGGGCCTCGGCGTGCTGATCGTGACGTGGTTCATCGGCATCGTGGTGCGCAGTGTCGTGAACCTGTCGCTGCCGTGGATGTTCCTGCTGACCTCGTTGATCTTCCTGGGGATCCTGATGATCGGGTGGCGTGTGGTCGCCTCCTTCGTCACCCGTCGACAGCCCGCCGCCTGACGAGTTCCAGGAAGCGGGCCACCGGCAGCGTGAGGTTGGTGCCCGCGGCGTCCCACACCACGCCGAGCTCGCGCACCTTGTCCGTGTCCAGGGGGATCACGGACATTCCCTCCATCTGCAGGTTCGGGTCGCCCAGCGGCAGCAGTGCCACGCCGAGCCCCGCGGTGACCAGTCCGGCGACGGTGGTCAGCTCCATGGACTCGAAGACCAGCCGGGGGCGGAATCCGTTGTCGGCGGCCAGCCCGTCGAGCAGCAGGCGGGTGCCGTAGCCCTCCAGCATCGCCACGAAGGGTTCCTCCGCCGCCTCCGCCAGGACGATGGACGCCCGGCCCGCCCACCGGTGGTCCGAGGACACCGCCAGCCCGAGGCGTTGCTCGGCCAGTTCCGTCCAGCCCACCACCCCGGAGGACACGTGGTCGACGGGGCAGGGCCCGACGATCGCCAGGTCCAGGCGCCCGTCCAGCACCTGGTCGACGAGGCCCAGTGCCGCGCCCTGCACCAGTTCGAAGTCGATGCCGGGGTGGGCGGTGCGGAACTCCCTCAGCAGGTCGGGAACCAGCCAGGTGCCCAACGAGTGCATGAAGCCCAGGCGCACCGTTCCCAGTTCCGGGTCGACGAGCCGACGGACCTCGTCGACGCCGGCGCGCCAGGTGTCCCGGGTGTCCACGGCGGCCGCGGCCAGCACGGCGCCGCGGTGGTTGAGCACGAGGTTGCGGCCCCGCCGGTCGAAGAGTTCCACGCCGACGGCGGCCTCGAGCTTGCCCAGACGACGCGACAACGCCGACTGGCTGATGCCGGTCGTCAGGGCGGTGTCGACCATGTTGCCGGTCTCGACGAGGTCGAGGAACCAGTCGAGGTCCACGGGGTCAGCCACGCACGACACCTCCCCTGACGAGCCTGTGACGGCCTGCGCGCCGCCTGATGCATTATTCGGGACAGGGTCGTCATTGTAATGCATTTTGATTGTCAGCGGGAGGTGACCACGATGGGCGGCATGAACGACACAGGCGGCACCGGTGACCCAGACGGCACAGACGGTACAGACACGCGGCTCTCCCCGGGCGACCCCGGCTACCGGCGGGTGATGGTCGCCGCCGCCACCGCCGGACTGGCCAGCTTCAACGCCATGTACCTCACCCAGGCCGTCCTGCCGGCGATCCACGACGGCCTGGGGGTCACCCCCACCACCGCCGCACTGACGGTGTCGGCGACCACCGGCATGCTCGCCGTCGCCGTGATCCCGGTGAGCATCCTGTCCGAACGCGTCGGTCGTCGCCGCGTCCTGCAGGTGTCCGTCCTGGCGGCCACCGCGCTGAGCCTGCTGCTGGCGATCGCCCCCGGCATCGGCACCCTCATCGGCCTACGCGCCCTGCAGGGCCTGGCGGTCGCCGGCGTCCCGGCGGTGATGATGAGCTTCCTGTCCGAGGAGATCCGCCAGGACCACCTGGGCCGGGTGATGGGCCTCTACATCGCCGGCACGACACTCGGCGGGCTGCTCGGACGCCTGGTGCCGTCCGGCGTACTGGAGTTCACCGGATGGCGCGGCGCCGTGCTCGCCGGCGGGCTGGTCGCCTTCGCGCTCGGACTGGTGTGCGTCTGGGCACTGCCGCCGCAGCGCCACTTCACGCCGAAGAAGATCACCCTGCGCCACGAGGTCGCCGCCTTCCGCCGCCACTGGCACGACCGCCGCCTGGTGGCCCTGTTCATCCTGCCGTTCCTGATGATGGGCGCCTTCGTCTCCCTGTACAACTACCTCGGCTTCCGCCTGAGCGGCGAGTTCGGCCTCACCGAGGCTCTCGCCGGGGCGGTGTTCCTGCTCTACCTGTCCGGGACGTGGTCCTCGGCGCGGGCCGGGGCGATGGTCGCCAAATACGGGGCGGCACGGGTGCTGGTCGGCGGAGTCACCCTGACCACCGTGGGCCTGTGCCTCGCGCTCGTGCCGAACCTGGTGGTCACCGTCCTCGGCGTGCTGCTGTTCACCGCCGCCTTCTTCACCGTGCACTCCACCGCCTCCACCCTGGTCGGCCAGATCGCCGACCGCGACCGGGCGGAGGCCTCCTCGATCTACGTGATGAGCTACTACCTCGGATCCTCGGTGATCGGGTGGCTCTCGGGCTACTTCTTCCAGATCGGGTGGGTCGCGCTGGTGGTCGCCCTTGTCGCACTACAAATCAGTGCGCTAGTGTTATGCCTGGTCAGCACGTCGGCTACCCGCCGATCGTGACACGCCCCACTACAATTTGCGCATTCTTCACAGAAACAAGTACGACAGCGATACGATGTTGCGAAGTCGGCTTCATATTTACTAACCGAGGGGCGTGGAGAGCGCCACCTCACCAACGGAGGAACGAACATGGGACACATCAAGGGAAAGCGGTTCGCCGGCGTCATGGCGGTCGGCCTCCTGGCCACCGCCGGGGTGGGCGTGGCAATGGCCCAGGGCGGTATCTCCGCCAATCTGGCACTGTCGAACACGATCTTCAACCAGGAGGCCAGCAACCTCGACGCCAGCGGTGTGGCCATCTTCGGCGGCACCGACGACCAGCACGACGGCGCCCAGGGCGTGGCCCGTCTGGTGTTCGACGACGCCACGATCACCGACATGTGCATGACGGCTCCGCTGAACCTGCCCGGCCTGGGCGAGAAGCGCTTCCAGATGCTCGTCCCCGGCGAGAACACCACCGCCGAGCACCTGGTGCTCGGCGCCCCCGGCCTGGTCGGTGGCCTCACGCTGAACAACGCGCAGATCGGTGTGGACGCCAGCCAGCTCGACGACGAGCCTGCCGCCGGCTCCTGGGGCCTGCACGCGGACAGCCTGACCGGTTGGGACCAGGTCATCAAGGCCACCTCGATCAGCGCGGACAAGCTCACCGCCGCAGGTGCCAAGGTGGGTGTCGTGAGCGTTGACGAGGCTGAGTGCTGATGCCTGACGACTCCACCTCGTCCCCGGACAATCCCAGGGACGAGGACACCACCGAGCTCATCGACGCCGTCGACGACAACGCCGTCAACGACAACGCCACCGGCGATTCCGCCGGCGACGCGGCGTCCGGCGACGCTGCCGGTGCCACCGCGTCCGACGATGCGTCCCGCTCGGAGAAGCTCGAGAAGCAGAACCGGCGCTTCACCCGTTGGCGCAAGCAGCGCCCGTTCGGTGCCGGCCTGCTGATGATCCTGGCCGGCATCGCGATCATGGCTCCGGCCTACCTGTCTCTGGAGATCTCCAACATCCAGATCCAGATCTCCACCATGGGCGGGGTCTCCACCCTGGTCATCGGCCACCTCCAGACCCCCTGCGCACTGATGTGCCCGTTCCGTGGTGAAGGGCGTGTGATCGCCGGCGTCGCCGCGATGATCCTCTCGGTCCTGTCCCTGTGGCAGACGAACTTCGGCGGGCTCATCATCGGCCTGATCCTCGGCCTCGTCGGCGGTGCCCTGGCCCTGGCCTGGGACCCGCAGTCCCGCGAGGACGCCAAGGACGAGAAGCGCCAGAAGAAGGAGGCCAAGCAGGCCCGGAAAGCAGAGAAGTCAGGGAAAGGAGCCGCGAACGCGAAGCCGGTGATCGCCGTGCTCGCCGCGCTCGCCGTCGGTGTCGGCATCCAGACGCCCGACGCCCGCGCCCAGATCCCCGGCCTGCCGGACATCCAGCTGCCGGACCTGCAGATCCCCGGCCAGACCGGCAACGGCGACGGAGACACCGACGGGGAGACCAACAACTCCCCCGCCCTGCCGAACCTTCCGGAGCTTCCCGAGGTCCCCGACCTCAACCTCCCCGAGCTCACCCTGCCGGACGGCAACCAGCTGCAGGACGGCATCGACGGCTCCCTGGAGTCCCTCGGGGTGGAGATCCCGGGGCTGAACGTGGCACCGCCGGAGCCGGTGGCGAACATGCGGCCACCGTACGGCGACACCTTCACCATCAAGACCGACAACGCGACGATGACACCGGGCATGAAGCTGTCCTACGTCACCATCGACACGGTGCAGGGGCCGAAGAAGGCGATCCGTATCGACGCCGACCAGGCTGTCATGGAGAACCTGCGCGTGCAGTTCCCCAACTCCCTGGGCCCCGACCTGCTGGACGACACCAAGGGGAACACCAGCACCCTGACCGGCAACTTCCACATCTTCGTGCAGGAACTGACGATGACGCTGGAGCTGCTCGGCGTGGACACGATGATCCCGATCACCATCAACGCGGACTGGGCCCCCGACGACATCGCCGCGGAGCTCTCCAAGATCGGTCTGGGCCTGCCGGACCTGCTCTCCGAACAGACCCGCGTGCTCGACGTGCGACTGGAGACCTACCAGGTCATGGCGGACAAGATGGACTTCCCCGTCACCGACATCGGCCCCTGGCACGAGAACTGATCCCCCGCAGGGGTACCAAGTTGGGGCGGGGGGGGGG